>JBDKJC010000166.1:0-6917 GCA_039796815.1 Cyanobacteriota bacterium
CTCAAAGCAATGTTAAATGTACCATCTAGGTTAGGCGATCGCTCCCAGATATGCCCTTTATCTAAATGAGTATGAACATCTATTAGACAAGGAAGTAGGATTTGCCGTTGTAAATCTAAACTAGGAAGATCTTTCGGGGTTGAGTTAGCGACAATAACTTGCTCGATATTGCCCTGGCTAATTTTAAGATCGACTAAACACAAGCCTTCTCTTGTCGGTTGGGGAGGATGAGCTAAATTGAGCAAACAACTGGGAACATGTGCATTAGTTAACCAATAAGATTCAGCTTCAAAAATCATTTTTTTGCTTTTTGCATTGTGTCCAAATTAGCTGTAGTGAAGTGCCAAACCAGGGGATAAATGCTTAAATCACGAGAATTAATTACAGCAATTTTGTTCGCCAATTAACTCACTTAAATCTAGTTAAACACTAGGAACACTTTCTGATCTGTCTTAACTAACATTTACATTTAAGATCTCTATGATAATATCTGGATCATTCTAGGAACGAAAAAATATCGGTTATACTTATCGACTTAATTGGTGTAGGAGTTTATTTGTACAGTGTATACTAATCTCGATCGGCAGCTAAACAATGCTAGAAATCAGGCGCGCCCACTTAGGATGGGTGTTATTGGTGTGGGTAATATGGGACAACACCACGTCCGCATTCTGAGCTTACTCAAAGAAATTGAATTAATCGGCATATCAGATATTGATTTAGCTAGAGGCATCGAAATTGCCAGTAAATATCAAACTCATTTTTATGAAAATTATCAGGACATGTTACCCTCAGTGGATGCAGTATGTATTGCTGTTCCCACAAAGCTACATCATGAAGTAGGGTCGCATTGCCTAAAAGCAGGGATTCATATCCTGATCGAAAAGCCCATTGCGGCCGATCTGGTTGAAGCTGAATCATTAGTTAATTTGGCAGCGGAAACAGGATGTATTTTGCAGGTAGGTCATATTGAAAGGTTTAATCCTGCCTTTCGAGAATTAAGTAAAGTCATTCAGACAGAGAGCATTTTGGCTTTAGAAGCCCGTCGTTTAAGTCCCTATAGCGATCGCGCTAACGATGTTTCGGTGGTTTTAGACTTGATGATTCATGATATTGATTTACTTCTAGAATTATCCGCTGCACCAGTGGTCAAGCTCACAGCCAGCGGCAGCACCTCCAGTAATTCTGGTAATTTAGATTATGTTACCGCTAACCTGGGATTTGCCAATGGTGTTGTAGCTACTCTGACTGCTTCCAAAGTTACTCACCGTAAAATTCGCTGTTTAGCAGTCCACTGTAAAAATTCTTTGATTGAGACTGATTTTCTCACCAACGAAATTTTGCTCCATCGTCATCAGTCTAATAGTTTGATTGTCGAGCAGCTTCCTTATCAACGGGACGGGATTACAGAAAAAGTATATACCAGTAATGTAGAGCCAATTTATGCGGAAATCGAGCATTTCGTCAACTGTATTCGTGGCGGAGAACGCCCCTCTGTGGGAGGAGAACAGGCGCTTAAGGCTTTGCGTTTAGCTAGTTTAATTGAGCAAATGGCTCTTGATGGTCAGATTTGGCATGGTGGACAAGAAATTATTTCGCCAACTATGTCGATTATTTAGGCTAAATTACAGTAAGCACATCAATTGGATTCCATCTATGCAAGACACAAGCTTTAACAAATCACTGGCGACTTGTAGTGAATAACTGATAATATAAGCGATGCTTCTGGTGGGATTGAAATAAAGATTATGGCTTTAGTTGTTCAAAAATATGGCGGGACATCTGTTGGTTCAGTAGAACGAATTCAAGCAGTGGCGAAGAGAATCAGTCAAGCTGCACAGTCAGGAGATAGTTTGGTTGTTGTCGTCTCGGCAATGGGCAAAACCACCGACACTCTAGTTAAGCTAGCCAACGAGATCTCCAATAATCCTAGTAGCCGAGAGATGGATATGCTGCTATCTACAGGAGAACAAGTCACCATCGCTCTTCTGAGTATGGCTCTCCAAGAATTAGGGCAATCGGCAATTTCGTTGACAGGAGCGCAAGTAGGAATCGTCACTGAAGCCGACCATAGCCGCGCTAGAATACTACAAGTTTGCACCGATCGCCTTGAACGACACCTAAATAAAGGAGAGGTAGTGGTAGTCGCTGGTTTTCAGGGTGTTAGTAATGGTGAAGATCTGGAAATTACTACCCTTGGTCGTGGTGGCTCAGATACTTCGGCCGTGGCTCTAGCTGCTTCTCTCAAAGCAGACCGCTGCGAGATTTATACTGATGTTCCAGGAATTCTCACCACCGATCCTCGTTTAGTACCAACCGCACAATTGATGTCTGAGATTACGGCGGATGAAATGCTGGAGTTGGCTAGTTTAGGGGCCAAAGTTCTCCATCCCCGAGCGGTAGAAATTGCCCGTAATTATGGGATGCCTCTAGTGGTGTTATCTAGCTGGAGCGATCGCCCTGGCACCAGAGTAGTTTCTCGTTTACCCCAACCCCGCTCCCTACAAGGAATGGAAATTTCCAAAGCCGTAGATGGGGTGGAAGTTGACCGCGACCAAGCCAAAATTGCCCTCTTGCGTGTGCCAGATTCTCCTGGGGTAGCAGCTAGTTTGTTTGGCGAAATATCAACCCAGAATATTGACGTAGATTTGATTATTCAGTCGATTCACGAAGGAAATACCAACGATATTGCCTTTACTGTGGTTAATCGTGTCCTCAAAGCAGCCTCCGCTGTGGCAGAAGCGATCGCGCCGTCTTTGCGTACTCACCCCAGTCTGACCTCAGAAGCCGAAGTAATCATCGATCGCCAAATTGCCAAGGTGGCTATTTCTGGTGCGGGGATGATTGGTCGTCCAGGAATTGCTGCCAAGATGTTTAAAACCCTCGCCGATGCCCGCATTAACATTCAAATGATTTCTACCTCAGAAGTGAAAGTTAGCTGCGTAATTGACGAATCAGAATGCGATCGCGCCCTACATCTTCTCTCTCAAGCATTTGATGTCGATCTCGATTCTCAAGCAGAAATCACCGCTCGTCAAACTCAAGCACACCATCCTCCTGTTAGAGGTGTCGCCCTCGATACTAATCAGGCTCGGATTGCGATTCGCCATGTTCCCGATACTCCAGGGATGGCTGCGCAAATTTTTACGCTGCTGGCGCAAAAAAATATTAGTGTCGATGCGATCATTCAGTCTCAACGCTGCCACATTATTGATGGTCAAGCTACCCGTGATATTGCCTTTACCGTCGGACAAGCCGATGCGGAGTTAGCCTGTCAAGTAATTAGTGAACTAGATCGTCAGATTAACTGTGGTCAAGTGTCAGGAGATAAAGCGATCGCCAAATTGAGTGTCGTCGGTGCTGGTATGATTGGGCATCCTGGAGTGGCTGCTAAGTTCTTTGCTTCTCTAGCTAAGGAGAATATTAATATTCAAATGATTACTACCTCGGAAATTAAAATTAGCTGTGTCATCGATGAGCAAGATGGTATCAAAGCGCTCCAAGCAGTCCATGAAGCTTTTGGTTTGGGAGGTAAGGAACAAATAATAATTCCTGCTTAATTCCTGCCAAATTGTCGAGAAATTGACTTATCCATCGATTATTTAATGGTTTCAAAAGATTGAATCATTTTTTCTACTGTAGGCAAATAATCATTGAAGCTTTCTGGTAAAGCAGTATAGGTAATCACGTACGCTCGATTACCCTTAACTGACCAAGTTTGCATTCTTTGTACGGAAATCCCGTTTTCTTCTCCTTGATAGATAATTTGTCGTCCTTCATTGGCACCCATAGCAACTACTTGAGCTTCGCCAATATTGGGGTCGGAAAGCTGCTTAATTTCCGAGAGGGATACTTTTGTATACTCAGATAAAGGTATATCTTGGGGTAGATTTTCGACTAAGACACTAATCTGCTCTTTAAACCGATCTGCATCATTTTCTAAGGGAGAAAAAAATACTGCTCCTGTCGCTAAAAAGTCATCTCGGTTTTGCTTTGACCAGTCTTGAGGATAATCGACACGAAAACCCAGACTGTAATTTTCATACAGCGATAGCGCAATTGGTTTTTCTTTAATCTGCTTGACGATTATCCATCCTCCTAGAGCAGCGAGCAGTACTAACAAGCCTAGTACTAAAAATAATTTTGACTTGGATCTAGACGTTCTAGACGATTTGATAACTGGCGATGTGGAATTTGGTTGCCAATATCGAGGGGGATTGGTAATTACCGTAGTTTGATTAATAACTCGGTTATCGATCGGCTGATTAATTGGTGTAGGTTGAGTAGGTTGACTATTAACGACGCTATTTATTCGGTTTATATTGGCTACAGGCTGTGTTTGCTGTGGTTTTGGAGCAACTCTCTTGGGGATAATCAACGTTTCCTTGTTATTATTTTGCGCAGCATCTAGTTGCTTTAAGTCTGACAAGACAACTCCTGCCGAAGTATATCTCTCCTGATGACGATGGCGCACCATCCGATCTAGCAGATCGAGAAACCGAGGCTGATAGTGAACTTGACGATTGAGTTGATTACGCCAAATTATTTCACCATCATCATTAATCTTAAATTCTCGAGGATTAATTCCTGTTAAGGCTTGGATCGCGATGACACCCAGAGCGTAAATATCACTATAAAACCCAGGACGACCCATCATCTGCTCCATCGGCATATAAGATCTAGTTCCTACTGCCACGGTCTGTTTTACCTGTCCAGCAGCATCAACAATTTGTGTGCTTACTTGCTTGACAGAGCCAAAATCAATCAAAACAATTTTGTTATCTTGACGACGGCGCATTAAGTTAGAAGGTTTGAGGTCACGATGAATGACGTTATGCTGTTGGACAATCAGCAGTACTTCGAGAACATCTTCTAATAACGTCAAGGTTTTGGCTTGTGACCAAGGTTGACCAGGTAAAATTTCTTCGCTTAAATCATGTCCCTCGATTAATTCTTGAACTAGGAAAAATTCGCGATCCTGCTCAAAATAAGCCAGTAATCGGGGAATGCGATCGCAATGACCCAAACTATTCATGATTTCTGCTTCCCGATTAAATAATCTTCGAGCTATGGCTAGGGTTTGAGGATTGCTAGTTTTAGGCTGAAGCTGTTTAACGACACACTGGGTATCAAAGCACTGCTGATCCTTAGCTAAAAAAGTGACTCCTACGCCACCTCTTCCCAGTTGCTTAACGACGTAATAACGTCCCTGAATAGTCTGTCCTACAAGATTGTTATCCATCGACACAATTGTCTAAAAGAGGGTTCACGAAGACTTCCTAATTTTAATACTTAACTTCACTTCCAATGAGTAGAACACATAAGATTTAATCTCAAAAGCTGTTTTAAGGGTGTATCCGTGATAGACACCTTCGGATTTGGCATACACTTCGCGATCGAGAGCGTAATTTATCCAATTGAAAACTGCTGTAAGTAAATGAAATTCATAGGCTAGAAGGGTTTTCGATCGACATCAAAATAGATGATCATAATAACTGCCAAAATGGCAACATCTAGAATTTTGACTGAGCTATCTTTATCGTCTGGGAATAAAGAAGAGTAATTGTCATTCCCAGTAAGACATTACTTCAATACCTAAACCATTAAATATCTCAAAGAGGTCAATTAAAATGATTATTTCTGATTTACAGTACATTGAAACAGCGCAAAACAGTGAAGTAGAAGGTGGATACAACACATCCTACGCTTATGTATCGCAATATTCACAAGCTTACGGTAACTACACCAGCACTTCTGGTAACTCCTATGCGATCGCTGATGCCAAAAATGGTGTAAGCCTTCAGGGTTCAAGCTCCAGTGCCTACGCTAGCTACTAAGAGAAAATGATTACGCTTACAAGTGCATAAAAAAAACAAGTAAACGTAATTAGATTAAGAGGCAAGCAACGGCAACGAAGCTATAGCCCAAGAGCAATTAACAATTAGTTAAACCATTAAATATCTCAAAGAGGTCAATTAAAATGATTATTTCTGATTTACAGTACATCGAAACAGCCCAAAACAGCGAAGTAGAAGGTGGATGGAACAGCTCCTACGCAAGTGCCTACCAAAATGCACAAGCTTACGGTAACTACACCAACACTAAGGGCAACTCCTATGCGATCGCTGATGCTAAAAACGGTGTAAGCCTTTCTGGTTCAAGCTCCAGCGCAAGCGCTAGCTACTAAGAAAGAAAATGATTGCGCTTACTAGTGCATAAAAAAAACAAGTAAACGTAATTAGATGAAGAGGCAAGCAACGACAACGAAGCTATAGCCCACGAACAATTAGTTAAACCATTAAATACCGAAGAGGTCAATTAAAATGATTATTTCTGATTTACAGTACATCGAAACAGCGCAAAACAGTGAAGTAGAAGGTGGATACAACACATCCTACGCTTATGTATCGCAATATTCACAAGCTTACGGTAACTACACCAGCACTTCTGGTAACTCCTATGCGATCGCTGATGCCAAAAACGGTGTAAGCCTTCAGGGTTCAAGCTCCAGCGCCTACGCTAGCTACTAAGATAGAACATGATTACGCTTGCTAGTGTATAAAAAAACGAGTCAGCGTGTGATCAAATTAAGAGGTAAGCAGCGAAGCTGTAGCCCACGAACAATTAGTTAAACCATTAAATACCGAAGAGGTCAATTAAAATGATTATTTCTGATTTACAGTACATCGAAACAGCCGAAAACAGTGAAGTAGAAGGTGGATGGAACAGCTCCTACGCCAGTGCTTACCAAAATGCACAAGCTTACGGTAACTACACCAACACTAAGGGCAACTCCTATGCGATCGCTGATGCCAAAAATGGTGTAAGCCTTTCTGGTTCAAGCTCCAGTGCAAGCGCTAGCTACTAACAAAGAAAATGATTGCGCTTACTAGTGCATGAAAGAAACAAGTAAACGT
>JBDKJC010000167.1:0-6915 GCA_039796815.1 Cyanobacteriota bacterium
CTCCAGCCAGATCGTAGTTTTTCCCCGACTCCAGCCTTTCCATTTCCGCTGCATAGTAGCGACAGAAATCAATTGCCTCAGATACCTCTCCATCGGCTTGGGGAATAATTTTACCTACTTCTAAGCAGATCCAGGCATTTAATTCGTGTCGGCTTTGTTCCATTAGATCGGCGGCTTTACGCAAAATATTCGCCCTGGCTGTAGCAGAAGTTTTTTTCCAGGACTTAAACGCCACTTTGGCTGCTACCATGGCCTGTTCTGCCTGTTGAACAGAAACTTGCCCCACCTTCCCTACTAACTCACTCGATCTACAAGGATTAACCGAGTCGAGATAATTATCCGCCTGAATATATTCACCATTGATTAGAGGCTGATAGGTTTTACCTAACTCGTGCTTGACCTGTGCTAACGCTTGTTCTGCCTTGAGTCTAGTTTCTCGATTGGCGTAATCAGTGTCAGGGGCATAATTGAATGATGTTTTTGTGGAATCGAAATATTGGTCGTTTAAATCATCAACCACAGGAGGAACAATTAATTCAGAAATTGGCTTCTCTTCGTCATTTTGCCGAATAAAAGAGCTATTTGCCGTATTTTCTAGTAGCCGACGGATTAGATAAGCCATGCCTGGTAATAAATTACCGTAGGGAGCATAGACTCGTACCCGATGACCCCGCTTAACTAACACCTGGGCTAATTTATCTCCCATGCCATATAGCACCTGCATTTCAAAGCGACGAGGAGGAATTTTAAGCGTTTCGGCGATCGCACAAGCCAAAGCTTGAGAACGGACATTATGGCTGCCAATAGCTGCATAGAGATATTCATGATTTTCCAGCAGCAGTTGGGTCATGCGCTCATAATTGAGATCTGTTGCCTCTTTTTGGTTATATACAGGCTGTGGCCAATGATTTTGTAGAGATTTAATCGTTTCTTGATCCCAATATGCACCTTTTACTAGACGCACTGTGAGAGGATGACCCCGTTCTTTTGCCCAGTCGATCATTCCCTGTAAATCTTGGTAAGAATCCCTTAAATAAGCTTGGAGAGTAATACCCAAATCTGTACGACTGCGAAACTCTTCTTCCATCAACAACTCTTGCAGAATTTCGAGAGTTAGGGCTTTATAACGATACTGCTCCATATCAAAATGAATCGCTGCCCCGAGTTCTGCTGCTTTACGGAGTAGAATTCTCAGGCGATCGCAAACTTTCTCTTTACTCCCCACAGGATTGAGGGGATCGAACTGAGAATAAAAAGCCGTCAGCTTGACTGATACCTGTACCTGGGGAATCTCTTCTCCATCCGCCAGATCGATCCCTTCTCGGCGTTGCCAACTTTGGGCTTTTTGCGTCAACTGCTCGATTAAATCTAGATAACGCTGAAGATAGTCTGCTGCTTCGGCTTCGGTAATTACCGCTTCGCCTAAGAGATCGATCGTATAGGTCATACCCGATTTACGGAGGCGATCGATCGTCTTAATCACCTCCGTAATATTTTCGCCCGCGATATATTTATAGGCTAGAGTCTCGACTGCCTTAGTGATAGTCGCTGCTGCGGTTTGCGCGGGAAAAGAATCAGGATCGCTAAAGTTAATCATGCCTTTTAACGCACCTGGTAACTCAACGGCTTCCGCACTCATATATTGCTGAAAATGATTAGCGATCTCAGCCTTACTCTGAAGAGCGGGAATAGCATCAATAAAGCGGAACATCTGCACCCTTAAACCAGGGTTTGCCATTGTCCACTCCAGGACTTTATCGTCCCAGCGCATTTGATCTCGCATCCGATTAAAGATATTATTCTTCGCTCTGGTGCTTTTGATTAATTCTTGAGCAATTACTTGAGTTTTTGATTCGTAGCGACCCTCAGCACTTAAATTTACTTTCCCTTCAACAACCACAGATCGACAAGCTCCTGGAATTAATATTTGGCAGTAAGATGGTTATATTTTATGACTTGCTGCTTAAGAAAAACAAGGCTGCCATGACATAACTGGAAAAATTATAGCGATCGCCAGTTAAGTAAGATGAAAGTATTTAAAGCTGTTTCTCAATAATTTACTTATCTTAGCGTTGTTCAATATGTCATGCTTTGACAGCATTGTACTTTTTGTCTGCTTTTAAACTGGTCGTAAAATTACCGAAAAACCCGAAATACATAGCTCTTCATCTGTAAAACTGGCAAATTGCTGGTCTAACTTAGAACGCTCGATCGGCAGACTTTCCCATCTATTTGTTTGGACGGATTCGATCACAAATCCTGCTTCTTTAAACATATCCAACATTTGAGGATAACGAATTCTATTCGTATCAAAGCCTGAATTAGCTATAAAATTTGATTCCCAAATTTTTTCAGAGAACCTAAGATTATTAAGGGAACAGTCTATATGGTCTCGTAAATCTACTACATGAGAACATACACCCTCTTTACGTATAATTCGACGGAGTTCTTTCATATTATCTAAGAACTCTGAACGTTTAACATGCTCTAAAACCGCTTGAGACCAAATGAAATCAACCGAATTAGACTCTAAAGATTGAAGTGAAGCAAGACCTGACCTTAGATAATCTGCATTACATATTGCCATGATTTCGGACACAGAATTAGCTTCATAAATCCCATCAGGTAAGGGTAAATTTTTTTTGCTTAAAAAAGTAGCCATCTGCTTATAAGGCTCAAGTTCTTGAATGGTAAAATCCCCAGCATCGACTAAATAAGATTTTCCGCCACCAAAACTGTGACTAATGAGAGCGGAGAATAATGAGTCTCCAGGTCCTAATTCTAAGCTCACAAACTTTTTAGGCAGAGGTTTTTGCTGAGAAACATCTTTAAAATGCTTGGAAAAAACGTTATAAGCATATTCTGGTACTTCCATCTTGCCATCATCAAACAAGCTAATTGATTGCCAAAATTGATATGAAACTGGTAATCGATAAACTACTATTTTAGATAGCACTTTAAACCACCAGGGTAGTCTAGTTTTAATCGTTTTAAAATCCATTATGCAAAATAAATATTTAACATTAACGTAATCCTAGCAAGAAGAATCAGATGCATGACGATAATTGTACTAATGGCATTTTTCCTCTCTCCTCTTAAAACAAATAAAAATTTTTTATGATCGCGATCGCTAGTGAAACCATTGAACAACAGGCAAATCGGCTTTTAGAAAAGTCAATTATTTACTATCAGCAGAAGCCTGTAGGAACAGTAGCAGCAGCAGACTCGGAAAGAGAAGCTTTAAACTACGACCAGTGCTTTATTCGTGATTTTATTCCTGCTGCCTTGGTATTTCTCATTCAGGGTAAAACAGAAATTGTCTACAACTTTCTGCTCGAAACTGTCGGCTTGCAAAAGAAAAAAAGAAGAGTGGACTGTTATGAACCGCCAATAGGTCTAATGCCTGCTAGTTTTAAGGTAGAGTCCCCTGGGAAGGAACAATATCTTCACGCTGATTTTGGGGATAAAGCGATCGGTCGCGTTACGCCTATCGACTCCTGTCTCTGGTGGATTATTCTGCTCCGCGCCTATACTAAAGCAACAGATGATCCTGAGCTAGCTCAAAGCGATAATTTTCAGGAAGCTTTGGCGTTTATTTTAGAGATCTGTTTAGGACCACAGTTTGAGATGACACCGACTCTCCTCGTCCCCGATGGTGCTTGCATGATCGATCGCCCAATGGGATTAAGCGGACATCCCCTAGAAATTCAGTCGTTATTTTATGTCGCGCTGCGAGCAGCTCGTGAAATGTTGGTGAGGAATACCGAGGGTGAAATTCTCGTAGATAAGATTAATAACCGTTTAGGAAGCTTAATATATCATCTACGAGACTATTACTGGCTAGATTTAACCAAGCTCAATCAGATTCATCGCTATCAGTCTGAACAGTTTGGTGAATCGGTAGTCAACAAGTTTAATATTTATCCTGAATCGATCCCCTACTGGTTAACAGAATGGATGCCCGATCGAGGAGGTTATCTCGCAGGTAATTTAGGACCGGGAAAAATGGACTTTCGGTTTTTTTCCTTGGGTAATCTAGTCGCCATCATCGGTTCGTTAACTACTGAAGAGCAATCTTCAGATATTCTCAACCTGATTGAGCATCGCTGGTCAGATTTGGTTAGTCAGATGCCAATTAAGCTCTGTTACCCAGCAATCTCTGGGCTGGAATGGAGACTTGTGACTGGTTGCGATCCCAAAAATACTCCTTGGTCTTATCATAATGGCGGTAGCTGGCCCGTCTTGTTGTGGATGATGGTGGCAGCCTGTCAAAAAATGGGACGAGAAGATCTAGGGGATCGGGCAATGGCGATCGCCGAGCTGCGACTGGCACAAGATGACTGGCCTGAATATTATGATGGCAAAAACGGTCGTTTAATTGGTAAATCTTCCCGTAAATTCCAAACTTGGACGATCGCTGGTTGGTTACTAGCTAAATTACTCAGAGAGAATCCTCGTTATCTGGATTTGGTCTCTTTTGCAGCAGATACTGAAGCGATCGCCTGTACGATTTAATATTGGTTCTAAATTCCCTAGTTGAATAGATTATTATCTTTGATGTCGAAAGATAACTGTCATTAACATAATCAAAAAAACTATACTTCTCTAATTGCTTAAAAAATTGGCGATCGCTCTTTAACAGAAGGTCGGACTACTATTTTCAATCTGATCTGCTCAATATATCTCGCTGGGTTAACCGCAAATTAACTTTTTATTTATTCGACAGTCAGGGGATTTGTAAAAAAATCTTAATGGGGCAAATTAAATTGTTACTGAGGTTTTTTTTGTCCTAAACTGGAATAGATATGAAATATACCTAAACTAAATTTTATTTGGGCTTACCCCCTCTATAAATTGTTGTTTATCGTCCGAACTCTATTAAATAATATTTGGTCGTAGCCGTAACTGCGGGTCTATTCATTAAATTGCTATGGCATAATCCCTGTCATTACAGTGGATTGCGCTGTCAACTTTAGCAATTAAATATATTTAAGCCTTTATAGGAAAAAATTATATGGAGTCTCATAATCAGTACGTAAGAGATCGCTTGTCGATATTTGTAGACGGCAACAATATGTTCTATGCTCAACAGAAAAATGGCTGGTTTTTTGATCCCAGAAGAGTATTAGAGTATTTCACTAAAGATCCTACTGTGGTGATGATCAATGCTTTTTGGTACACAGGATTAAAAGATGCTCAAGATCAAAGAGGCTTTCGAGATGCACTGATTAGCTTGGGCTATACCGTTAGAACTAAGATCCTTAAGGAATATTATGATGATGCTTCTGGTCGCTATTCCCAAAAGGCTAATTTAGATATTGAGATTGTAGTAGATATGTTTAACACTGTTGAGCAATACGATCGCGTAATCTTGTTTAGTGGGGATGGAGATTTTGAGCGGGCAATTGAACTATTACGCTCTAAAAACACTCATATTACCGTAGTCTCGACTGAGGGCATGATCGCTAGAGAACTACGTAATGCTACAGACAGGTATATAGATCTTAACGATGTTCGGGGTTATATAGAGAAAAGCGATTTTTAAATTGATTAACAATTATTAATTCGATAATGTTTATTTTTGTGGATCGAGCGATCGCTTAGGGATAAAACTTAAATAACTTTACCTATCATTTAACTAAATGACTAGAGTTTAAACTGTATCTCTACATTGCCAACGTAAATATTAAAATGATCTTCAAAATTATTTGGGTGAGCTATTAAATAAAAATTAAGAAGAATAGATTAGATAGATTAGTTTATAGACTCGTTGCTGAAGTTTATTTTTTATTAATAAATAATAACATTTGCTTGTGCTCTAGGTAACAACCTATACATTTTTCCTAGTATTAAACAGATATTCTGAAATTCAATGAAATTTGCGATCGCTTCTAGGGTTCCGATTTGTAGCAATGTTTATAAGTGCTGGTCCGAGAGAAGCAAGCTACTTGAAAAGATTTTATTATTAGGTAGCTCCACGGCGGGACAAAAGCCCGGGAGGATTCAACGCTTGAAACATAGTGTTGGACTTCTCGGGTTTTTTGTATTTGAAATCAATTTCTAGAGGAATAATTTGATGAGCGAACAACCTCCATTTCAACCACTAAATAGCGATGAAAATGAATACCGTAGTCGTAGTGAAGCAGAAAAAGCTCTAGCCAAAGAGAGTCAGTTACCCCTCACAGGCTGGCAACAGGAAGTAGACCAAGGTCTAGATTATGGTTTAGAAGCAGCATCCAGTATTAAAGATCGCACTATTTCTACTTTTTCTAGAGGAGAATTACCTCACTATGCAGGGATTAATACCTTTTTGAAAGCTCCCTATTTAGAAGATGTAAAGCAGGTAGGTAATTATGATGTCGCAATTATTGGCGTTCCCCACGATTCTGGGACTACATACCGCCCTGGTACTCGTTTCGGGCCTCAAGGTATTCGTAAAATTTCTGCTCTCTATACGCCATATAACTTTGAATTGGGCGTAGATTTACGCGAACAAATTACTCTTTGTGATGTGGGGGATATATTTACCATTCCTGCGAACAATGAAAAATCTTTCGACCAGATTTCTAAAGGTGTGGCTCATGTATTTAGTTCGGGGGCATTTCCAATCATCTTAGGCGGTGACCACTCAATTGGCTTTCCCACAGTTAGAGGTATTTGTCGCCATCTCGGAGATAAAAAAATTGGGATTATTCACTTCGATCGCCATGTAGATACTCAAGAAACCGATTTAGATGAAAGGATGCACACTTGTCCTTGGTTTCATGCGACCAATATGGCTAATGCTCCCGCCAAAAATCTGGTACAGTTGGGGATCGGTGGTTGGCAAGTACCGCGACCAGGAGTAAAGGTATGTCGCGAAAGAGCGACTAATATCCTGACCGTAACTGATATTACCGAAATGGGATTAGATGC
>JBDKJC010000168.1:0-6908 GCA_039796815.1 Cyanobacteriota bacterium
AGTACAGGGAATTGTCAAAAATGAACTTCAGGCGATCGTCAATTTAGGGGGTATACTTGGGTTTATCGTCGGATTATTACAGACGGTCATTATGTTGTTTAATTAAAAATATTGTTGTAAAGTGTTAGCTTGAAATAAGCGATCGCGATCATATGTAGCTTCACCAATCGCCACACCAATCCGCCCTCGAATAAATACCCTTTGGTAAGCAAGCCACAGGTCAAATAACTCAATTAGCCTATAATTTAAAAGAATAAAGATCGGAAAAATTTAGTCATGTTTACAGATGTCTTGAATCTTCCTATAAATAGCGATCGCGCAAACAGAGCAGATCAAATCTTAACTTTAAATAACATGAGTTGGTCTGATTACGAACAATTGGTGGAAACAAATATAGGGTATCAAGCATCATATTGGAATGGAGCGATAACAATTGTGTCTCCAAGTAGAAATCATGAAAGAATAGCAGAAATTATCAATGGTTTAATTAAAATTTATTGTCGTAAATATAATTTGATTTATTTTCCAATGGGTTCGACTACTATTAAAAATCCACCTCTAGCTGGTAAAGAACCAGACCATAGTTTTGCTTTTGAAATAGATAAATCTATTCCCGATCTAGCTATAGAAGTTACGTATACAAGTGGGAGTAGTGCAGATTTAGAAAAGTATCAATCTTTAGGAGTTAAAGAAGTTTGGTTTTGGCAAAATAATAAAATTACGTTTTATCAATTGGTCGATTCTGAATATTTAAAAACCCAAAACAGTATTTGTTTACCCGAAATATCTTCCAATTTTTTAATTACATTTGTTAATAGAGGATTGATAGAAACACCACTAACTATTGAAGAAGATTTTTATCAACAATTAAGTTAGCAAGCATAATGCGATCGCCATTTTCAATCTTGATATCGAAGACTTTTTGCTAATATTTTTGTAGTTGACGAATTTGTTAGACATGAAGACTCGTTTAGAAATTGAAGCAGCGATTAAAGAATTACCAACAGTTGAAGCTCGCAAACTTGCAGGTTGGTTAAATGAATATCTTAATGATGATTGGGATCGACAAATTCAAACTGATTTAGCCACAGGAAAACTAGATAAGTTTATTGCTAAGGTTGAATCTGACATTGAAGTTGGACGGGTGAAAGATTTAGATGAAATCATTGACAACACCTGATTTTTGGAACTCATATGCCAAGCTACCGTTAAAAATTAAAAAACAAGCTCGTAAAACTTATCGACATTGGCAAGAAAACCAGTCTCATCCATCTTTACATTTTAAAAAAGTAGGTAAAAATCTTTGGTCTATTCGTATTACTCGAAATTATCGTGCTTTGGCTCTTAAAAAAGGTGATGACTATTACTGGGTGTGGATTGGTACTCATGAAGAATATGAATTACTTTTAAGTTAAGTTAGCCTAATTGGTGTAAAGCACTGGCTTAAAAAAAGCGATCGCCATATTTTCTTTCTTTAGCATAGTTACGAAAGTCATCGATCTTGTTCGTTAATCTTATCAAACAATTCCTTTACTTCTACTTCCGTAATCTTTAATATTGCTGCAATTTCAGTCAAAAGATTATTATCTTGAGTTTTTTGATACAAACTAGCTAATTTATTGATAACTAAGTTTGAATATCCTTGAACTTCAAATTCTGTGAAAAACTGTAACGCTTGCAGATAATTGCTTTTTGACTCTTCAAAATATTGAATTTTAATATAAAAAGCTTGTAGATAATAGTAAACTGCTTTTTGGTTTTCTTTTAATTCTTTGGCTACAAAACCTAAGTTCTTAAGAACAATGAATTGATAATAAGAATCGCTGTATTCAATGTAGATATTGAGAGCTTGTTGATAGTATTCTTGTGCTTTCTGGTATTCCCTTGATTTTTGTGCCACTCTACCTAATTGATTGAGAGTGTGAGCTTGAGAAAAGCGATCGCCATATTTAATCTTAATATCGAGAGCTTTTTGATAGTATTCTTGAGCTTGCTGGTATTCCCTTAATTCTTGGGCGACTCTGCCTAATTGATTGAGAGTGCCAGCTTGCTCATAGCGATTACCATATTCAATGTAGATATCGAGAGCTTGTTGATAGTAATTTTGTGCTTGTTGGAATTCTCTTAATTTTTGGGCTAATATGCCTAATTGGTGAAAAGTGCCAGCTTGCTCATAGCGATTACCGTATTCAATGTAGATATCGAGGACTTTTTGATAGTAATTTTGTGCTTGTTGGAATTCTCTTAATTCTTGAGCTACATTGCCTAAACTTTTGAGAGTACGCGCTTGCTCATAGCGATCGCCATATTCAATCTTAATATTGAGAGCTTGTTGATAGTATTCTTGAGCTTGCTGAAATTGCCTTAATTCTTCTGCCACTCTTCCTAATTGGTGAATGGTGATAGATTGCTTGTAACGATCCCCGTATTCAATCTCAATATCGAGAGCTTGTTGATAATATTCTCGTGCTTGCTGGAATTGCCTTAGTTGTTGAGTTACTACACCTAATTGAAAATAAGTTCCAGCTTGAGAGTAGCGATCGCCATACTTAATATCGAGAGCTTGTTGATAGTATTCTTGTGCTTGCTGGAATTGCTTTAATTTTTGAGCTACTACGCCTAATTGATGATAAATGCCAGCCAGTAAAGTTTGCTTTAATCCTGGCTTTAGTTCTTGAAATTTTTGAGTTTGAGCGAGAGTTTGACGATAAATTTCTTGTGCTGTTTGATAATCATTATTCAGCAGATAACATTTAGCAATACTATCTAAAATCATAGTGATTTCTTGTTCCCATACTCTATTGCGTTTTGCTGACGCATAATTAGATATAGAAGTATAAGTAGATTGCAAAAATCGTAATTGAGTAACTTGAGCGTTAATTAAATCTAGATAATTTGTTAAACAAACAAAAATAGTGAAGATACTTTCTTGTTTCCCCAAACAAATCTGGAAACCTTGATAAAGATTTTCATATTCCCCTCGCACAAAAATTATTCCTAGTTGTCTTTCTTGGGGATTGTTTGATTTCATAAAGTTAGTATAAGAACGAGCTAACCACTGATAATGATTTTTAAATCCTTCTTGTAAAGCTTCTTTGGTTGCTTCATTAACTTCTTTTAATTTAGTATTGAGAAAATAAGGTAAGACTGGTTGAATTGTTAATATTCGAGGGTAATCTTGACTAATAGGAGAAAGTAAACCCAAGTTAACTGCTTCGGTGACAGCAGCTTTCAACTGTTTTAAATCGTAGTCTTGAAACACCTCAAGCTTCTCTAATTCTTCTGCATAATGCTTAACACCACTAAGATCTATAAATCCTCGAAAGGGAGCTAACAATAATAATAACTTCTGTGCCGACTCTGATAAATTACTGTGGGAATATTCAATACATTTAATAATATTATTTGTCTTATCTTCTCCACCTGGATCGATTTCTGCTTTTTCTAACTGTTCTAAAATTTCTTTAGGTGATTGTTGTCTCAGATTAACTAATACCACTTCCATCGCTAAAGGATAACCTGCTAACAATCTCATCAACCGTTGAAAATGTCGATCTGTTTTTATTTCTTCCAGAGATTTATTACTATTTACCCGTTGTAAAATCTTCTCTGCTAAATCAGTACGCGCTTGAGCATCTAAACCTTTTAACTGATAGCTATTATCGCGGAAAGTATCTAATTGTAACCATTGTTCACTAATACGCGAACCTAAGACAATTTTGGTTTTACCATCCACTAAAGAAGCTAAAAACTGTTTGATTTCTTCCCTAGCAGATTCATCTAAAGTATTCTGAATTGCTAAAGGTTGTCCTGTCACCGACTCTAGATTATCTAAAATCAGAATATAAGCTTCTGTGCGTAACTTTTGAGATAACTTCCGCCATTGTGCGGTAAGATTCATTGCTTGGAAATTAGCAAACTCGAAACGATTATAAACTTGCTTACCAATCTCATAGACAATCTGTTGCAGCGTCCAAGCTTTGGTATCATAACCAAAATAAAAGGTATCCTCAGCAAAGTTAGTAACTTGCCACCATTCCCGTAGATAATTTAATAGGGTGGTTTTTCCCGTCCCTCCCATTCCCTGTAACAACAGGATATTGTGTTGTAATAAAGCCTTTTCGATTAACAGAATATCTATATCCCTACCAACAAAACTGTAAGTAGGCTGCTGAAATTTATATTTTCTATCGAGACTTAACCAATATTTTTCCTCTTCCTCTGGGGTAAACTCTCTCAGGTTAAAATTTACTTGACCATTGCAATAGGTGACAGGTAAAAGCCAATCTTCTAATTCAATCTCTGTATTGTAATAAGCCTTTCTTTCTTTACGGTTATATAATTCTCTTCTGCCTAAACGAATTGCTTGGTTAATATCCTGCTTATCAAACAGATGCATGTAGATCTGTTTCATCAGAATTTCCGCAGCCGTCACTGTCACGGAATAACTCATTGCTACTACCATTTGCATCCCTGCATTCATCAGACGACTACCCAAACTGGTTTCGCGGTTATCTTCTACCTCAGCTTGCTTGAGTTGTTTCCCTGACTGACAAGCATTGAGAATACAAACTGGTATTCCTTTCCCTGTTAACAAGTTAGCTATTTCTGAGGCTTCAACGAGATCGTATTCTCCTTTAGTTTCTCCTTCTAAAGCCAAAAAAGCTTTTAATCCTTTGTATTCTTGAATATTACTTCTACCATATCTCCTACTGTAGATATAGCGATTATTTTCAACTCCTGTTTGATAATCTTCGTAACTCTTTAATGCCCCATGCACATCAAAATGGACGATGTGATAATAGCCACTTCCCTTACTTTCTAAATGTCTTTCTAAAGCTTCATAAGTACCAGGGCGCAATAGTTCGATATTAACCCGCAACTGAGAATTTCTAATAGCTTCTACTAAAGGACGGGAAATGGTACGATAACCCACATCTTCATCTGTATTTGGTCTAGCAGTAACAACTAATAAATTAACCGTAGGAAATTCTTTAACTTTTGCTTCAATAATCGCAGGTCTGACACTTTTCCTGATTAAAATGCAATCTACTGCCAAAGGACGAGGTAAATCTGGGTCTTGTAAAGCTTCCCAATGGATAGCATGAAATTCTGGGGTGATACTTTCAATTTCAATCTGTACCTGACTTAAATTACTGCGTAGCTGACTGTATTTGCTATAAGCATTAATATCTGTCTTAAATACTTGCTTAAATAACTCTTGTCCGTATTGACGAACACTAGCTGCTGCCTTTGTCGCTTTTACTTGCTCTAGTATCGGATAGCGCAACCATTCTTCAAAATACCATTCTAATTCCTGTTCTTCTCTCGCCGCAAAAGGATCGCTGACTGTAATCTGGTAATTATTTCCTTCGATAACTAAAGTAGCGTTAAATCCTGTCTCCGTTTTACCTTGTTCGCGAATCGTAATTACAGCCATAAACTCAAGCTAAATAAAAATATTAAGACAGGCAATGCTAATTCGATCGCTATTAAAAATTGTATTTAATCTTGTGCATCTCTTCTTCTTTAAATTTAAGCCTTTCTTTCTTATTAGTAGCCTGTTGAGATACTTCAGTTTTGTCTTGCGAAGAAGATTCTGAGGTTTGTTCTTGATTCTTAGAGTTATCTTTACTATTACCCATGATTTTTCAAGCTATTATCTGAAATAGATTAATTATTAGTAATTATAGCTTGTTACTTAAAATCAATGAATCAAACTTCTCAATCATCTTCTCAAAAACACGATGAAGAGTATGAAGCTAATATCACTCTAAGCTATGAATATACAGAAAAATCTATTAAAGAAATTCAAGACGCTAATAATTATATTAATACTCAGTTAGGGTTATTAATTGGTTTCAATCTGACTTTTATACGTTTTTTTCTTAATAGCTTGCCAAATTCAACTTACAGTCTAGATTCTTTGCCATGTAATTCATGTTGGCTACTTAAACTACTTGCTTATGGTTTTTCTATTACTAGTATTGTTTCGTGTTTCTTAGGATTGTATAAAACAATTGACTATTATATTATCAAGCCAAATATTTTGGTACAGAACTGCGATCGCACTTCTAAGATAGAATTGAAATTAGCAATTCTCGATACCTGGAAGATCAAATTAGATAACTTTATTGAATTAATAAAATATAAAAAACGACTTTTCAACTATTCAATAGTCTTTTTGGGAATATCAGGCTTAATGGGTATTTTAGATAAAATCATTATCTCTACATTTTATTAAAAAATAAGACCAATTTATAGTCAAACTTCTGTATTCTACTCCCCATAAATTTTGTCGATCAACGCTGTCACTTGTTTCGCTTGAGCTTGATTGCCATTACTTTCATATAGCTTCAAAGCCTGCTCTAAGGAGGCGATCGCCTCTTCATCTCTGTTTCTAGCTTTCAGGGCAAGACCTAAATTGTGATAGCCAAGAGGGTTGTTCGGCGCAATTTCAGTCAAACGGCGAAAATCAACAATTGCTCTGTAGTAATTTTGTTGTGCCAAATAAATTAATCCTGTACCCTCAATAGCTGATGGATCATCAGGTTTGAGTCGGGCTGCCCACTGGTATTCCTTTAAAGCACTGTCTAATTCTCCCTGCTGATAGAGAATCTTGCCGATTTGCAGGTAAATAAGATGATTTTGGGGCGCAACTTGTTTGGCTAATTCTAGGGTTTCTAGCACTGCTGGAATATTTCCCTGCTGCAATTGAGCTTCGGCTAACTGCAACTTGAGATCTAATTCATAAGGCTGTTGTTTGGTGGCTACTTCTAAAAGAGCGATCGCCTCTGGATAACGCTGTTGGTCTAATAAAATCTGTGAAGTAATATTATAAGCTTCTTGGTTATCTGGCGCTAAAGCAATAATCTCTTTGTAAGTTTCAATAGCGCGATCGTATTCTT
>JBDKJC010000169.1:0-6899 GCA_039796815.1 Cyanobacteriota bacterium
GCTACCTTGATTAGTTGTATCGTAAAAGACAGAATCACTAACCTCATTTTCTGGAGTAGTATTTGCGTCTCCTGTATATAAACTATCCGTACCTTCAGTCCCTGTTTGAGTTCCCGTCTCAGTCCCTGTTTGGGTCCCCGTTTCAGTTCCTGTTACATTTTCTGTGCTGCCAGAGTTGTCTGTAGAAGTTGAATCAACATTGTTTTCAACAGTTAGGGAATCTTCCATGTTTTTTGCTCTAAATTTCAAGATTTACGTTTTACACTACCAGCAAATGCGAAATTAAGACTATTTTTGATAGTGACAATTTGCCTAAAATCCAGGTGAGGATGCTGTTGTATGCCGATTTGACTATGTGTGTTTTAAAAAACGTAGCAGGGGAAAGATAAAAAATCGGATAAGGTTCAGCGAAATAATGCGTTAAAAAGCCGAATAAAGATTAAAACTTAGTTAAGATATTGAATATTTTCGATCACTACACTTGACAGCGATCGCTTAATTTAAGAGGTTTTGAAGTAGATCACTCAGCTCAGTGTCTGATACTACTTATAGGCAGTGATATAAATCTTTGATGATAGTTTTAAAGCTTATAACTTATTGTTATTAGATAAGGAGTTGATTCACATCGCACAAATGTAATAATCAATATGTATAGTGTTCAGCAAAAATAACAAAGAATAGACCACGGATAACTGCTATCTTGTTTAAACGGTAGGGCAGTAAGAAATCTCTTTAATATGGCCAATTTTTTGTTAGAAGTCGGTACAGAAGAATTACCCGCAGATTTTGTTAGCAGTGCGATCGCACAGTGGCAGGATAAAATTCCCGATCGCTTATCGGAAGAGTTTATCAACCCTAAAAGCCTTGAGTATTATGGAACTCCCCGCCGTTTAGCCATATTGCTCAAAGATATCCCCGATCGCCAAGCAGATCGCGAAGAAGAAATAAAAGGTCCTCCTGTAACAGCAGCATTTAAAGATGGGCAGCCTACTAAAGCAGCAGAAGGTTTTGCGCGTAAGCAGGGTGTAAGCCTAGAAAATCTAGAAATTCGGGATACTACCAAAGGTGAATTTGTCTTTGTTCAAAAGCAAATTAAAGGTCGTCAGACTACAGAGATTTTGCCAGAGCTATGCCTACAGTGGATTACGAGTTTAGAAGGTAAGCGCTTTATGCGCTGGGGAGATGGCGACTTACGTTTTCCTCGTCCGATTCGGTGGCTAGTGGCGCTGTGGAATAGTGAAGTTTTGCCCTTAGAATTAGTCAATGGTTCAGAAAGTATTCAAAGCGATCGCCTTTCTCGTGGACACAGAGTATTACATCCTGAGCCGATAACAATTGCTCAAGCCACAGATTACGTTGCAACAATGCGCTCTGCTTCCGTAGAAGTAGATTGTATTGCCAGAAAAGAAAAGATTGAGTCAGCTATTTTGGCAGAGGCTCAGGAAATTGGTGGCAAAGCCGAAATATATCCAGATTTGCTAGCTGAAGTCATTAATTTGGTTGAATACCCTAGTGCAGTTACTGGTAAATTTGAGGCAGAATTTCTAACGCTACCGACGGAAGTAATCACAACGGTAATGGTTAATCATCAACGTTATTTTCCCGTTCATCAAGCAGGAAATGAAGGTAATGGTGGAGCATTATTGCCTAACTTTATTACTATTTCTAATGGCGATCCACAGAAGAAAGATATTATTGCCGAAGGAAACGGTAGAGTTATTCGTGCTAGGCTGGCGGACGCACAATTTTTCTATCAAGCAGATTGCGATGAGCATTTAGACACCTATTTGCCTCAGCTAGAAAACGTCACCTTTCAAGAAGATTTGGGTTCGATGCGGGATAAAGTCGAGCGCATAATTGATACGGCGAGAATGATTGCCGAACAGTTAAACGCAGATAAATCCCAGCAAAATGAGATTGAAAGCACGGCTCTACTGTGTAAAGCAGACCTGGTAACGCAGATGGTCTATGAGTTTCCTGAACTACAGGGAATTATGGGAGAAAAATATGCAGTAGTTAGTGGTGAATCAGCAACTGTAGCCAAGGGCATTTTTGAACATTATTTGCCTAGAGGTGCAGATGATATCATGCCTAGTACTTTAAATGGTCAGGTAGTTGGTTTAGCAGATCGCCTAGACACTTTAGTTGGCATTTTCGGTTTAGGAATGATTCCTACTGGCTCATCAGATCCTTTTGCCCTCCGTCGAGCAGCTAACGGCATAGTGAACATTATTTGGTCAGCAGACTTACCCCTTAACCTCAATCAATTACTCGAACAGGGAGCAGCCGATTTTGTTTCCGCCCATAGCGATCGCAACTCACCTTTAATAGCTTTACAAGAATTCTTTTTACAAAGAATACGAACACTACTACAAGACGAAAAGGTTGATTACGATCTGATCAATGCAGTGGTAGGAGACAACGATCCTGAATACACCCAGAGAGCTTTAGAGGATTTATTAGATATTCGCGATCGCGCTCTATTTTTACAATCAACTCGCGATAATGGCAAACTAAATGAGATCTACGAAACGATTAATCGTTCGGCGCGTCTAGCAAGTCAAGGCGATTTGGATACACAGGCTTTAGATCCTCAAGGTTTAGTTAATCCTGAACTGTTTGCCGAATCCTCTGAACCAGAATTTTATCAAGCATTAGTAGATTTATTGCCTCAAACAGAAGCAGCACAACAAGAGCGAAATTATCAATTATTAATTGATGGCTTGGCAAAAATTGCGCCTGTGGTAGGTAACTTTTTTGATGGTGACAACAGCGTCTTAGTAATGGCAGAAAATCCCGATCTTAAACGCAATCGTTTAAATCTTTTGGCACTGTTGCGGAATCACGCCAGAGTTTTAGCTGATTTTGGAGCGATTGTTAAAGGGTAGGTGATTACTGATTACTGATTACTGATTCTTGGAAAAAAACATTAACATTAGCTAAAAACATACTGCTTAGCAAATCATCCTCGATAATTTTTGCTCGATAAACAGAGAAAGCGATCGCTCTTATCCAATAAATTAAGGCGATCGCTTAAAAAAGTAAAACTATTATAAAGCCTTGAGTAACCAGTAATTTAATTACCGATTACCAAAGACTTAATTATGCTTATTAAGCAGCGTTGACTCGATCGGTAGAATTTGCAGGATCTTTAGTGAGGAAACCATAGTAACCAGCGATAACTCCTGAGAGGGCGTTGAACCAAACATTGTTACCAAAGATTGGCATAATACCGAAAGTAGTTTGAGTTGCTGGTAGTAAACCCATGATTGCGATCGCAATATAACTAATTGCAAAAGCTTGGTTATATAAGCGTGCTTTGCCACTGGTAGCTGCTGCAATACCTAAAATACCAACCAAAAGATGAACTATATTGTGCATCAAGTTAGTTGGAAACGCACCAAATAATAAACTAAAACCTTTAGCATAAAGACCGTCAGCATCTAAAGGTAGACCAGAATCAACAGCGTCGCTAGGGAAGGTAGTAAAAGCAGGAATAAAGCCAGCTATACCTAACACGAGAAAAATGATGCCTAAAGCTAATGCACAGTTGCGTTGCATAATTTATACCTCTTTTGTATTTGTTGTTTGTTTGATGTTGATTGAATTATTAGACGTTGCGATCGCGTTTTAAATAGCAACGCCAATTATTAAATTTTCAGCGGAAAAGCTATGCTCAGAGAGCTTTTTGAGGATTTGGAGTACTATGTAGTCGAGGATCGGGCTGTGGAGGATCGGGCATTTCTGACTCGCCTTGAGGATTTTCGAGATATTCAAACTCGCCCTTGCCGTCTGGGCTTACTCCTTTTGCCCAACGACCTTCTTTACTTTCTGTTCCTTCAGATAAGTTCCAGAATTGATAAGATGCGTATTGCTTTTCTTGTGATTGAGGGAAAGAACTAGGAATAGGTAAATCTTCTAAACCATCATCTTTTAATTGCTCAATCGCCGCGATCCATTGGTTTTGGTGCATGGTATCGCGAGCAATCATGTATGCCAGAGTATCTTTGACCCCAGGATCGTTAGCCATCTCATAGATTCTGACGGCTTGCAAACGTCCTTGGGCTTCTGCCTGCACATTGGAATAAAAATCAGCCATTAAATTACCTGAAGCAGATACATAACGACCATTCCAAGGATAGCCAGTACTGTCGGCAGGTAATGCACCACCACCACTAACTGTAGCGTGCTGTGGATTCATGCTTGACATAATGATGTCTTCAGCTTTCATGCCACCCATAACGCCCTGCATAATGGGATCTTTTACGGCCGATTCTTTTTGCTCAATAGGAGCATTCTCCAGTAAATAAGCCATGGTAGTTGCCAGCATCTCGATATGTCCGATTTCTTCGGTAGCAATATCGAGCATCATATCTTTGTATTTCGCAGGGCCACGACAGTTCCAGCCTTGGAAGAAATACTGCATCATGACAGTCATTTCCCCATAAGGACCACCGATTAATTCCTGCATTTTTTTTGCCAGGACTGGATCGGGTCTTTCTGGTTTGGTGAAATACTGTAGCCTTTTTTTGTGATAAAACATATAATTTTTTAGAGATCTATGTGTCTTAGCTTGGGTAGGAAATAGTGGTTGTCCAGACTCCTATCCTCCCAAGTTTGAGAAGAAGAACACTTTTTACATTTGTCATTGAACATTTATCATTTATCCAACGTTCAAAGTTATCTGATGCTGCTCTTGCCAAACTAAAAAGGTTAGAAAATTAATTGACCGCATTCTACCTAAAAAAAGTAAGCGATAACTAGATAAGAATTTTAAGAAGAATGGCGTTAATGATAAAACCAACGCCAAACTGCTTTATCAAGATTTATTCAAGCTTCTAGTCATCATCATCGTCATCGTCGCGCTCGCGGTAGCTGCGTCGCTCATCATCATCATCACGATAGCTACGGCGTTCATCATCATCGTCGCGCTCGCGATAGCTACGGCGGTCATCATCATCGTCACGATCGCGATATCTGTAGCGGTCATCGTCATCATCACCACGATAGCTACGACGCTCATCATCATAGTCGCGATCGCGATATCTGCGGTCATCATCGTAATCGCGATCGCCATCTCCTCTCCGTCTCAAATCGCGTTGAATTCCATCAAACATATCTTTAATTCCCATTTCAATTCTCCTTAAATTACTTTGGTTAATTTTCAAATTTGTTTGGTCTTATTTCTAGCTTCGCAAATCGCTTAAATAAATGTGTCGTCTAACAGTTAGATCTCCTCTCAGTCTTTGTCTCAGTCTTTTGAGATAGATTCCCAAAAATTACTGTAAACAATATTGATCTAAGGTTTGAGAACTACTTTGGTACAGTTATCTTCTTTGTTGCGAAACATTTTGTAACCTTTGGGTGCATCGTCAATGCTCAGATGGTGGGAGATTACATAAGAAGGATCGATTTCCCCTCGTTGAATACGTTCGAGTAAAGGTTGAAGATATTTGTGGACATGAGTTTGTCCCGATCGCAAAGTCAAAGCTTTATTGACAACTGCCCCTAGCGGTACTTTATCTACAAAGCCACCATAGACCCCAGGAATAGAAACCGTGCCACCCTTACGACAAGCAACTATAGCCTGTCTTAAGACCGTAGGTTTGTCTGTTTCTAGCTTGACTCCCTGCTTGAGTTTATCGTAGACTGCCATGGCATCCGTACCGTGAGCTTCCATCCCTACAGCATCAATACAGCGATCTGGACCTCTACCCCCCGTCATTTCCTTGAGAGCTTCTCCTGGATCGATTTCTTCGTAATTAATTATTTCAGCGTTACCCTGTTCTTTTGCCATTTGTAACCGTTCGGCAAAGCGATCGATGGCAATTACCCGTTCTGCACCCAGCATATAGGCGCTTTTAATGGCAAATTGACCCACTGGACCACAACCCCAGACTGCTACGGTATCTCCTGGTTCGATATCGGCATTTTCGGCCGCCATATAGCCAGTGGGAAAGATATCAGTTAAGAATAAAACCTTATCATCTTCCAAGCCATCAGGTATTTTTAAAGGGCCAACATCGGCAAAAGGAATACGTGCATATTCAGCCTGTCCTCCTGCGTATCCTCCTAACAAATGAGAATAACCATAAATGCCTGAAGGAGAATGACCGTAGAGTTTCTCTGCCATCCAAGCGTTAGGATTAGAGTTATCACACAGCGACCATAAATCTTTATTACAGAAGAAACAGCCACCACAGGCAATAGTAAAGGGAACGACAACGCGATCGCCTTTTTGGAGATTTTTGACTTCTCTCCCAGTTTCGACAACTTCTCCCATAAATTCGTGACCTAAAATATCTCCAGACTCCATACTCGGAATATTGCCTTCATATAGATGCAGATCTGAGCCACAAATAGCAGTAGAGGTAATTTTGATAATGGCATCGCGGGGATTAAAAATTTTAGGATCTGGTACAGTTTCAACTCTGACATCTTACGCACTATGCCAACATACAGCTTTCATTATTTTTCAGTTGATAGTTTGTTGATAGTTTTTAGCTAATTAATCACAGAGAAATTTTGTAGCTATCTTTTCTCTGTCATCAAAATCTTAAAAGCAGCAATTCTTAAAATTCATTCTAGTTGGTGTTTAGTTGTTCGGCTAATACAACCAACTAGAAATGTGTAAACGAGGCGCGTCGGATAAGTAACTAATTTATTTTTTTACTGTCTCGTGGTTCAATCACAATTACATCAGGATTGTTGCCTGTGGTTGTGCGATCGCTTGTCCCGATCGTAGGATCGATCGCGTCAGTACGAGTACCCATTACTTTATCTGTAGTGTTAGGTTCAATTGCTTCAGAACGGTCTACATTCCCCATGGTGTTGACAGATGCACCAGTATCTACTCGATTAATTCCAGAGGTTCTATGATAGGACTCATCATTAATATC
>JBDKJC010000170.1:0-6894 GCA_039796815.1 Cyanobacteriota bacterium
TCTTTAGCGATCGCCCAATCACAAAATTAACCCCAGATCGCCGAGCTAAATTGGGCATTGGCTACGTACCCCAAGGTAGAGAAATTATTCCTCGCGTATCAGTTAAAGATAATCTCTTATTGGGTTTAGAAGCTAAAGCTGAAGGTAGGAAAGGTAATGAATCTATTCCTGAAGAGATCTTTGAACTATTTCCTGTTTTGAAAACCATGCTGTCTCGCATGGGTGGAGATTTAAGTGGCGGACAACAGCAACAATTAGCGATCGCCCGCGCACTAATGGGCAAACCTCGTTTATTGGTGCTAGATGAACCCACCGAAGGTATACAGCCCTCGATTATTCTGGAGATTGAGGCTGCGGTTAAACGTATTATTGCCGCGACAGGTATTTCTGTCTTACTTGTAGAGCAGCACCTTCACTTTGTCCGTCAAGCAGATAGATATTATGCGATGCAAAAAGGCGGTATTGTGGCATCTGGCAGTACAGAAGAACTGAGTCGAGAAGTCATTCAACAGTTCTTGGCAGTTTGAATCTATATTGAATCTAAGTAAATGCTATCTTTAGTCTCAGGGACTCGGCTTAAATAAATAGTAAAATCACTATTCAGTTAACTGCAATACACAATCCTGTTTACTACTTTATGTCCTTAAACAATGCCTCTGACCTAGCTTTTGCTTCAGCCTTAGAACAAGCCAAGTTAATCAAAGAGCGTCAGGTTACTCCTTTAGAATTGACCGAAATGTATTTAGATCGCATTGCTAAATATGATTCCCAGGTGGGTAGTTTTAATTATGTCGCTAGAGAAAGTGCGATCGCCGATGCCAAGTCTAAAAGCGCCCAGTTAGAGAAAACTATAGACACTAGCGCTCTGCCACCTTTTTTTGGTGTACCGATCGCCATTAAAGATCTTAAATCTGTGGCTGATATGCCCATTAGCTATGGTGTTTTTGCCCTTAAAGATAAAATTGCCACCTATGATGATGGCGTAGTAAGTAAGATTAAACAGGCAGGGTTTATTATTCTCGGCAAAACGGCAACATCTCAACTTGCTTCTTTTCCCTACACCGAACCAGAAGGGTTTGCGCCAACTCGTAATCCTTGGAATTTAGACTATACTCCTGGTGGTTCTAGCGGTGGCTCATCGGCTGCGGTAGCTGCGGGTTTTTGTGCGATCGCTTTAGGGGGAGATGCAGGTGGTTCAATTCGAGGGCCTGCTGCTTGTTGTGGTCTAGTGGGAATCAAACCCAGTCGGGGCAGAATTTCTTTTGCGCCTGTGGGCGATCGCTTAAGTGGCTTAGGTACTCATGGTATTGTCACTCGTACTGTGGCGGATGCTGCTGCATTTTTAGACATAGCAACTGGCTACATAACGGGCGATCCTTATTGGCTAGAACCACCTGAAACCAGCTTTCTCAGTCATACTCAACAGCCCTCAATACCGTTAAAAGTAGGCTATACAACTTCTCTTTTACCTGTAGGCGAACCCGCCCCAGAATGCCAACAAGCAGTTACTCAGATAGTTCAGCAGCTGCAAAGTCTGGGTCATACTGCTATTCCCCAGGCGATCGACTTAACTCCCCTGATTGAACCTTTTAAAATCGTCTGGTCTAGTGCGGTGGCTGGCTCAGGAATTCCCGCCGAAGCCCTCAGCCCAATGAATCAATGGGTACTATCCCAGTCTGGCACAGCAGGAGAATATTTCCAGGCAGTAACTCAAATACAATTATTTGCTCGACAATTAGTCAGTCTATTTGCCCAGTTCGATGTCTTGGTTGCGCCAACCTATATGCACCCTGCTATCAAAATTGGCGAGTGGCAAAATCTTAGTCCTGAAGCAACGTTTCAAAAGATTGCTAACTGGATACTTCCCTGTCCGCCATTTAACGTTACAGGACAACCCGTAATTAATATTCCTGCGGGGTTTGATACTAATGGAGTTCCCTTGGGGGTGCAGTTAATCGGTCAACCAAATGCTGAGGCGACAATTATTGCCTTGGCTGCTCAACTCGAACAGGCTCAACCTTGGAGTCATTTACGACCAGATGGTTTTGATTCGTAAATATCAAAGAGAAACAATTGTTAGAGCTTAGAGCTTAGAGCTTAACTAGATGAGTTGTACCAGCAACGGTAACGCGATCGCCTGTAACTAGTTTACGTCCTCGTCTCAACTCTGTTTCTTCGTTTACCGTAACTATTCCCTGTTTAATCATAATTTTGGCTTCTCCTCCAGTTTGAGTAATTCCCTGCCATTTCAAAAACTGGTCGAGCTTAATATATGCTGGTAACGTTGAATCCTTCATGGCTTGATGCGGTAAAAATACTGATAGGCCTCAGTAAATCCTAGCTTATTATAAAGCTTCATCCCTGGTTGATTGGCGGTTTCTACCTGAAGATAAATCTTAGTTGCTCCTTGGCTGCGTCCCCAGTCTGTCAAAGCTGCCATTAATTGAGTTGCGTAACCCCGACGACGCTGTTTTTGAGAGGTAGTTAGGCAAAATATTCCTAAATAGTTCTTTTCTAAAACTCCTACTCCACAGCTACAAAATCGATGTCGATCTTTTAAATACCCATAGCAAGTTTTATGGGGAATCATTTCTAGCATCATAGACAGAGTATTCCAATGCTGGAAGGGTAAGTTAGTGGCATGAACAAAATGATCTAACCATTCTGTCGATAACTCGTCCTCCAAAGTCAAATCTAATACCCCGCGAAAAACATTATTATGCGCAATAGATTTAACCTGAACGCTAACTACATCCTGTTTGGTGTAGCCTAACTGAGACAAAGTTCGATCTAGGAGCGACCATTGAGGTTTATCTATCAAGCGAAAAATCGAAGGAAGATTAAAATTACTATAAACTGCGGCGCAACGGTCAATTTTCTCCTTTAAATCTCCAGCTGAATCTTCTGTTGCAGAATATAGGGCTGTTACCGAATTAGCTCGCTTAGTATATCCTTCGGCAAAACGCAATACCCAGCCATCATCCAGAATTTGTTGTAGACACGGGCAAGCATTGAGGGATAATTCTTCCAAAGTTCTAATCAGAGTCAAATTCTGCTCTGGCATTGGTAACTAGTAATACTCACCTTGTATGAAAGTTTAAATAATTAACTATTAGTCTGACTATACAACTTTGACTATACAACAATTCATCTTTCAAATCATGATTGCAATTGCATCAAAAATGTATTGTAATCATGTCGAAAATGTTTTATGCTACTATAAACAGAGTAATATGAGCTGTTCATGACAATGTTAAATTATTTGAATCAACCTTATATTACACAATAACCTATGACTGTAATAATTTTTTGGTGTTCAGGAATAATCATCGGGTTGTTATCGGGTTTAGTCGGGATTGGAGGTGGAACAATATTGTTACCTTTATTAGTTAATCTTGGTTATTCCCCTGCCCAAGGAGTAGCAACCAGCAGTTTGGTTATTGCTTTAACTACCTGTTCTAGTTGTTGGAGAAATTGGAAAAACAACAGTTTTAATCTAGAAAAAATCGCTTTTTTAGCAACTGCCGCCATGGCTACTGCACCTTTAGGGGTGATTTTATCTGCCAAAATACCTGATTTTTTATTATTGTTATCTTTTGGTATTTTTTTAATTATTAATATTTTTCTCGCCAGTCTGAGGAAAAATTTAAAACCTCCAGCAAAGAATTCACCTTATGCGAAGAAGATGTATATTTATCCAGGCAGAATCTTGACTGGCGCAATCTCAGGGTTTCTCGCAGGATTATTTGGTATTGGTGGAGGAGCAATTATGGTACCTCTGCAAATGTTATTGCTACGGGAAAATATTAAAATTGCCATTCAAACTAGTATTGGGGTCATTTTAATTACGTCTACTTTTAACTTTTTAATTTATGTCCGACAAGGTAATGTATCTTTTTGGGCAGGAATTATCTTAGGTTTGGGAGGATTGTGTGGGGCGCAAGTTAGTAGCTATTATCTTCCCAAAGTATCCGATAAAATAATCGGCTTAATTTTTAATGCAATTTTAGTAATTCTTGCTGCCAACATGTTTTGGCAGGCTGGATTTAGCTATGCTTCTCATCTAGGTGACACAAATTCTGGGACTACTGCTTTAAACAGATTAGGCGGATAGAAACTAATAATGTTCATCTTCTTTAGCTAATAGCTAATAGCTGATAGCTAATAGCTAGGGCGAAGCCCTTTACGAAAGTTCAGCCAACTGCTTTAGTCTTACTGTCCAACAATTTCCAAAGCTGTTCGTCATTAAAGTCTTGAATCGTCATATTTGCTCCAGCATTAAGTAAATCTTCAGCCAGATGACTGGAGGTAATACCAATAGTGTAAACACCCGCCCCAACAGCTGAACGAATACCTGCTACAGAATCTTCAAAGGCAATTGCTCTCTTACTTTTTACCCCCAAACGGCTCAAAGCCAACTCGTAAGGTGCAGGATCTGGTTTTCCTGGAGGTGCATCCTTCGCCATGATTACAGTAGGAAAGGTATCAGTTAGACGCAACACTTTAAGCATATAAACTGCATTACCCTCTGGTGCATTGGTAACCACGGCTCTTTTGATGGAAGCTCGATCCGTAAGAGCGATTAAGCGATCTAAACCAGGAGTAGGTAAGAGAGAATTTGCTAATCGACGATAGGTTTCTTCCTTCTCTGTGGCTAATTTCCAGGCATCTTCTAAAGTCAACTGAGGAATAATATCCTTAATAATTTTAGAATTAGTTCTGCCCGAAATACGTTGCCGATAAAAAGAGCGATCGATGTCGAGATCGTATCTAACCAAAATGTCTTGCCAAACAGCAAAGTGAATCGAGTCTGTATCAGCTAACGTACCGTCTAAATCAAACAATATCGCTTCTAACATTTTTTTACCATGATTTGATCCGTAACTAGTATTAACATTTAATACACAATCTTTCTAGCTCTTGAATACATATATTTTAGTAAGATGCCCTTAGAAACCAGGCAGAGAAATCACTACTATTCTGGAAGGGATTTTGTTTGTTATCCTAAATTTATGTATATCAATGCACTTACCCTAAGCAAGAGTTGAACAGTCATGAGTTTTCCAGAGCGTGATTTGCAAAGTAAGCTAGATGAAATGTCAGCCGAGATTAATCAAAAAGCTGATTCTAATTCTGACACCAAAGTTACATTTCCTCAAGTAGAAGTTAATCCTTCTCCCCAACTGAAAAACTGGATCGATAGTAGTAAAAATATATTTAATAATCTACCTAAGTTTGGTCAGGTTGCGGTAGCTATCGGCGGTGTTTGGTTAGGCTTTTCGATCGTTGGTGCGGTACTCCACGTTGTTAGTAGTATCTTAAGTCTGGCAGTGATCGGCGTTGTGCTATATTTTGGTTATCGTCTATTTAGCAATAATTCGGAATCTAGTTAAATATTTGAGCCAGACAAATTATTGTTAGCTTTAGGAGTGAGGCAGGAGGCAGAAAGCAGAAGGAGCGAAAATTCAATCACTTCTCTTTTCAATCTTGATTTTGAGTATTGGTCATTGCTGTAGTTGGTATTGGTTTAGATGGCAAGCAGGGATTGACCCAAACTGTACAACAAATTATTGAACAGGCTACAGTTTTAGCTGGGAGTAAACGTCATCTTGATTATTTTACCGATCACCCCGCAGTCAAACTAAATTTAGCTAATCTTAATACAGGAATTGAGGCGATCGCTCAACTAAAATCAGATCATCATTCGGTGGTTATTTTTGCTAGTGGGGATCCGCTTTTTTTTGGTTTGGGCAGATTATTATTAGAAAAATTTAAGGCGGAAGATATTGAATTCTATCCTCATTTAAGTTCAATTCAATTAGCTTTTAATCGTCTTAAAATTCCTTGGCAAAATGCTAACTTGATTAGTGTCCATGGACGTTCTGTTGATAAGTTAATCGAGCTATTTAAACAGGGAAAAGATAAGATTGCAGTTCTCACCGACGGTCATAATAATCCTGCGGCGATCGCTCGTCTTTTTCTTGCTCTAGAATTACCTGTTAACTATAGCTTCTACGTCTGCCAAGATCTAGGAGGTATAAGCGAAAAAATTAGTCAGTTTTCCCCTGAAGAAATAACTAAATTAAGTAATTTAGATGAGCATAATTTTTCAGCTTTGAATGTTTTAATTCTAGTACGAGAAACACAACAGAATGATTTTAATCTGGATAATTTACCTTTAATTGGTTTGCCCGATCGTAGTTTCTTGAGTTTTAGCGATCGCCCTAGTTTAATTACTAAAAAAGAAGTGCGACTGGCTATCTTAGGGGAATTAGCTCTACAGCCAGAACAAATAGTCTGGGATATTGGCGCTGGCACGGGTTCAGTATCGATTGAAATAGCTCGCTTATGTCCGACATCTGAGGTATTTGCAATTGAAAAAACTAGCATGGGGTCGACTTTAATTACCAAAAACAGTCAGAGATTTAGGGTAAATAATCTTAAAAGTATCAACGGTAAAGCCCCAGAGATATTAGGAGATTTACCGAATTGCGATCGCATTTTTATTGGTGGAAGTGGAGGAAATATAGTTGATATTTTGCACACTTGTAGTCAGAAATTGACTGCTCGGGGAGCGATCGTCATGGCATTTGCGACAATTGAATATCAACTACAGGCGATTAATTGGTTGAGTAATCATAATTGGCAATATCGACTCCTACAGCTTCAGATATCTCGTTCTACTCCCATTAACCATTTGACTCGTTTAACTCCTCTCAATCCCGTGACGATTATTACTGCTGGGAAACAACTTTGTTAGGTAGCTTACTCAGCAAACATCTCAGCTAAGGTGTCAAGAACCACTCTTTGCTCATCTTGACTAATTTGACCAAGTTTTCTGACTAATCGAGTTTTATCTATTGTGCGGATTTGATCCAGAACAATTTGCCCATC
>JBDKJC010000171.1:0-6846 GCA_039796815.1 Cyanobacteriota bacterium
TGGCGGAAAAATTATCATTGAAGAAAGCGAAGGAGGATTGCTGCTGCATCCTGGGGTAACATTTTCAGTGGAAATCTATAATGATAATCGCCTGGAAGAATTTGCCGAGCAGAATGAAGCAGAGTTAGAAGAATTCGATTTTGAAAGAGATTTATAAAGGTCGTAGCCAAACTACGATCGCACTCAAGAATGAAAATTTTTCTCGATGCCAATATTCTTTTTAGTGCAGCCGTACCTAAAAGCAATGTTGCTAAACTAATAAATCTTGCACAACAGCATGGACAATGCGTTACAAGTCCTTATGCAGTTGAAGAAGCACGAAAGAACTTAAAGCTAAAAAAGTTTGGTTCTTTAGAAGTGTTTGAATCCTTGCTAACAACAGTTACTGTTAGTAATAAGTTAATTTTAAATTTACCAGTCAAAATCAAATCAAAAGATATTCCTATTCTGGGAAGTGCGATCGCTCGAAAATGCACTTATTTATTGACAGGAGATAAACGAGATTTTGGTTTTCTGTTTGGCAATACTGTAGCTGGGGTAATTATTGTTTCGCCTAAGTTATTCGCCGAAGAGCTTGTAACTAAAGGATTATTGAAAAATAAATAAAAGCTAATAATCTACCAAGGATTGCCAATCAAGGTAAATCCCCCCCAATAAAAAGGATGAGTGAAGTCTTGATTTTGCCCATCCGAGCTGATTTGAGCTAGATCGACTGCTACATCTAAGCCTTTGATTTGAGAGTCTTTGACAAAAATTTGACCTTGCAGCAAATTCATTTGGGCTTGTCTTAATGCTGCTGATTTGCTGGGAGCAGATTTCAACTGCTGATAAAAGTCACTCATCAGTACAAGTGTGCCTGTATCATCAATTGCCCAAAGACTGGCTAAAGCAGATTTTACTCCCGCTTGCATCGCTAAACCAGCAAAACCAAATTCCGCATCTTCATCCCCTAAAGCAGTTTGGCAAGCACTCAAAACTAATAAATCGACGGGAGGCAATTCTAAATTCAACTCCTCAATTTGAGCTAAACTTAAACGGCGATCGCTAAACTGAATAAACGAATTATCAGGGGAACCAGGATTAAACTGAGAATGGGAAGCGATATGAATAATCTCGAAGCCTTCTCTTTGGTGAACGTCTTGAAGATTAGCCACTGTAAAATCTCGATCGGTTATTTTGCGCCCCGACCACAACTTTGGCACAATAGTTTCTAGTTCAATTGCTACTCCAGGCAGCGACGGCAAGTTAGTAAATGTGGATGTTCCCATTGCCAAAACCTGTCGATCTGGCTGGGCTTGATAACTAGTATCTGTGAGAGTAAAGGCGGGAATCAAAGCCAAGTTATATTTTTCGATGACAAACTTATCTCCATCATGTAGTGCAGCAAAAGGAAGAGAGCGCAGCTTAGGTCCAGTGCAAAGCAATAGGGTGTCGATATTTTCGGCTTCTAAATAAGGGTCAAGAGGTTTAAAGATCCAATCGTAAATTAATCTGGCTGGAGGATAATACTCGAGAGAAGTGCGATCGCTAATTGCCACCTGTAATTCGTTAATCCTCTTGGTCAATCTTTCTCGGTTTGCTCCAGGAATTTTTTCAATGACATACTGTTTTTTAGGAGTAACTAAGATTAATTTTAAAAAATCATCTGCTGGCATAACCCAAATAACCGCTGGAGAGATATTTGTTTGCGCTTGTACTTCTTGCAAACGTTCAGCGATTTGTTTGACTGTCCCTAGACGAGCAAAATCGCGGTCAAAGTGTTCTTCGTAAGTGTCTTCCCATCTTGACTCTAGGTTGGCAACCATATCCGAAAATTGCTCTAAATCGACCAGTTCTGGTGGTGCTGTGGCGATCGCTTGATTAAGCCCATGAGTCCGACCAAAAATAAGAGAAACCGCGATTAATCCAGAGATTAAACAATATAACCAATAACGACCTAGCCAACTGAGACTTTTAAATATTCTGCCCAACATGATACTTCTCGCGTCAATATTATTGAGTTTTATTGATCTAGCTTACAAGTAGTGATGCCTGAATCCTTAATTTTCGAGCCTAAAGTAATACTACGGGTTACCATAAATAGAGCTAAAGCCAGCCAGAGTAGGTGATTCGTTTGCCAATACCAAGCTGCGATCGCCATTGGGGCAAAACCAATGAGGGCAGCAATTAAAGTAGATTGACGTAATATTTTTCCTGCGGTTAAACCTAAAAAATAGCCATCTAGCATATAGGCAATTGAACCAAAACCCAAGACAGGAAATAACCACCAGAGATAGTTACTAATTTGCCGAATTACTTCTAAGTGACTGGTTAATAAACCAAATAAAGGTAGCGGAAAAAAGCTAAACACCGTAGCAAAACTTAAGCCAGCTAGCAAACTCACACTACCTGCTAATTTTAATAAAGGCAGTAATTGTCCTTTTGTTCCCTGTCCGTGGAGATTTCCCGCAATACTTTCAGTAGCAAAGGCAATACCGTCAATAAAATAGGCTGCCAGAGTCACCACCTGTAATAAGAGGGTATTACCAGCTAAAGTTGTCGTTCCCATTGTGGCGCTGAGGTTAGTAAATACGGCGAAAGTAGATATCAATGCCAAAGTACGAATCAAGATATCTTTATTTAGGGAAAAAGCAGCTTTAAGGGCGGATAATTCCCAGATCGGCGATCGCTCACTTCGCCAAGCTGTCCCTGCTAGCTCTCGATAGACCAAAATTAATCCCATAATTAAAGTAATTAACTGACTGATAGCCGTAGCAGCACCCGCCCCCGCGCTTGATTGTCCCCAGCGCACCACAAACAGATAATCTAGAACAATATTAGCGACATTATTGGCAAGAGAAACCAGCAATACTTCTTTCCCTTGTTCTCGCCCCAAAAACCAACCGAATAAGACAAAGTTGAGCAAAGTAGCAGGCGCACCCCAAATCAAAGCATTATAATAAGCTCTCCCTGCCTCAAGCACATTAGGATCTGCTTGCAGTAAGCTAAAGCCAATTTCTCTTAGAGGTTGCTGTAGCAAGAGAATAATTGTCCCAATAACTAAAGCGATCGCACTATTGCGTAACAAAATTAGGATCTCAACCTGAGTCTCTCCTCTACCTCTGGCTTGGGCAGTTAATCCTGTTGTACCCATGCGGAGAAAACCAAAAGTCCAATAAATATAATTAAATAAAACTGTGGCGATCGCCACCCCCGCTAAATGTCGAATTTCCGCCAAATGACCCAAAAATGCCACATCAACCAAACTAGCTAATGGCACCATCAGGTTAGAGATAATGTTGATGATCGCTAATCGCCAAAAGCGCTTTTGACGATCAAATGTTGAAGAGTAATAATTCAATTGCTGTTTCCCTATTCCCCTATTCCCCTATTTTCACAAATAAACTACTGGGTAACATCAGCTAAATCAAGAGCCTAGAGCTAACAAAAACGACAATAAAATCGGTAGAGTAATAAAGCTCAGTAATGTGGAAGTAACAATTGCCCTGGCTACTAAATCTTTATCTCCACCAAACTCACTGACAATGACAAAGGAACTAACCGCAGTGGGCATTCCACTTTCTAAAACTAGGATCTGTAAATTCAGAGTTTCCAACTGAAGCAACCTACCAATTACATAGGCAATCATCGGCGCACCAGTCAAACGGGCGATCGCTAAAATAATTTCTTTAATCTCTGGTCGAAAACGAGTTTGGGATAGTTGAATTCCCAGTAAAATCAAGGCGACAGGAATATCTGCTGCACCTAATTGCTCAATACCCTCGTCTAATCCCCAAGGAATTTTTAGTGACCAGAAATGCAAGCCTAGACCAAATAAAAATGCCCACAACAAAGGTAGTTTAAGCGTCAGCTTTAAGCCCTCTATGATTCCCTTGCCCCGAATCATCGCTGGACCAAAGCAAAACATTAAAAAGGCAGAACCAAGCATATAGATAATTGCCCGATCTAATCCTGCTGTGCCTAAAGCAAAAGTGGCGACGGGTAAACCCATATTGCCATTATTAGGAAACATGACCACAGCGGTAATGGCTCGGCTCAAAGGAGCAGGTAGGCTCAAAAGACGATTTATGATGGTGACAATCCCATAGATACTAAAAGATGTTAAAGCAAAGCCAATCAACAGCTTACTAGAACTGTCTAAAGATAATTCAGTACGATATAAACTATTAATTACTAAGGCTGGAGATAAGACATATAGAGATAACTGAGATAGGGTTGAACGCTGAAGAGGAATAGTACGACCGACAACAAAGCCAATCAGGATAATCAAGCCCACAGGAAGGACAGCAGGTAGCAAAGTCGTCATGTAAAAATCATTAGCTAATTTTATATATTTTATTTGGGATCGCTCTAAATCTTTTTCAATGACTTCAAAATCATATCTGTCAAGGAGTTTAATAATTTCTTTATAGTTATCCCCGATCGCAGCTCTCCCCAAGGGGTCATTTATTTTGTTATGGTGTTTGTAACAATTAGAAACATTCCTCAGCTACCCCAAGACGCATATGGTTGTGACTTATCCTCTCAAACCCACAGCACAGGATACTGGATACTTAAAAAGTGTCTGGGAGACAATTGATGCTGCTAGTTGCCCTCGTTCTTACAACTTCCACTTACATACTATTGCTTCTGATGGGAAATTAACGCCCGTAGAATTAATTCAGCAAGCGATCGCGATCGGTTTAAAAGGTTTAGCGATTACGGATCATCATTCTATAGAAGGCTTTCAAGAAGCTACCTCTTATCTGGCTGACCTTGGCTTAGAGCAGAAAAACTCACCTCATCTCTGGACAGGCACGGAAATCACCTCGCAATTATTGTCAGTAGAAGTACATATTTTAGGTTATGGATTCGATCCAGAGCATCCAGCGATCGGTTCATATCTGCAAGGAAATAGACCCCTGGAAAAAGCTGCTCAAGCCGAACAAGTAATTAAAAGCATTCATCAAGCTGGAGGACTAGCTGTTTTAGCTCACCCAGAGCGCTATCGCTACCCAGCGAGTCAGTTAATTCCTGCTGCTGCGAAATTAAATATTGATGGTGTAGAAACTTATTATGCCTATAACAACCCTCAAGTCTGGCAACCTAGCCCTGAAAAAACCGAAATAGTTCAGGCTTTAGCCGCCAAACACGATCTTTATAGTACCTGCGGGACTGATACTCACGGACTTAACATCTTACAGAGACTCTGACTTTTACATTTATTACGTTTAATATTGAATCAAGTGGATCTGCTTAAGGCTAAAGAAACTAAAAGCTTACTAAGCAACGTATTTAGGGTTTCCAGCTCTGATGTATTTAAAACACTCAAGATACGATGTCCATTCTTAACATGGGCTTCAACTGCTTTTTCAACTAAGTTAAAACCTTTTTCGGTCAAATGAATTAAGGCACTTCGGCGATCGCTTGGGGCGGGAATACGTTCTACAAGTTCAACTCTTTCTAAGCCGTCAATACGATGTGTCATTGTTCCAGATGAAACCATCATCGAGTTATATAGCTCTGTTGGTGAAAGTTGATAGGGCTTACCTGAGCGACGCAATGCGGTCAGTACATCAAATTCTCCAGGGTTCAAGCCAAATTTAGCAACCGTTTCGCCAATTTCTCTATTTATGTATTTGGCTAACCGTGGAGTTATTCCCAAAATCCCCATTGGCGACATGTCTAAGTCGGGACGTTCTTTTTGCCATTGCACCAAAATTTCGTCAATTGGATCGCAAGTCATTATTGAAATCTATTGTCTATAGTCTCGATCGCAACAATCATAACATTGAGGTAAATGAGGGAGCATCGTACTTTTATCCCTTTTATACATCGTACTTTTATACTAAGTATAAATACTTAAGCTAATATTTTTATTCAAATAAGCCTAAAGGATTAGCAGCGAAGCCTAAACATTTTTACAGCTATAGACCCACTAGACTCAATTTAGATGGGAAAACGTTTCATCATCGCGTTTGCTTCTCTGGCATTGTTAGACAGAGTACTAGAAATATTAGGAATTTGCGGAATTTGCGACAACACATCAACAGTACGACGGAGCATTCTGACAACATCCCCTTCCGCCAAACTGGAGCTGTCACATAGATCCATCCAGTTCATTCCTAATGCCCACTGCTCGCATAATCCTACCAGTGAGTATTCCCGCCAAACAGGTAGACCAACTCCATGACGGCGCTGTACTTGAAAAAGACGAGTTCTAATTTCTCTGATGGTTGAGCTGCTATCGGTTGATTTATTAACCCCCAAGACTTCTAAGACTTCTGGTGGAGGAGGAAAGTCGCACCAAACATCAGCGCGAGGAGTTTCAGTAATTAAGGCACAGACGGTAGCTGCTAGGTGATGGGGTTCGAGATGTTCTAATTCCCCAGAAACAAACACTAAAGCCAACCAAAGTTCATTGTCACCGCGAATAGTTGCTGCTGCTTGACCCAAAAAGCTGGGATTATATTCTTTTAAAGCTTCAAATTCCTGTAAAACCTGAATCAAATTGAGAAACTCTTCCCAATAATAGGATTGATTTGACTTTTGCTTTTGATATTTAATCTGAGTTTTGTGCAGTTGATCTCGTAATTGCAGTCGCTTTTGATATTTTTTGAGCAGTTGATTGGGATTATCTACCTTCTGTACTGGATGAGCATCAATTTCCCGTTGTAGCCGATCTAGTTTCTGTTGTTGTTCGGTTACTTCGGCAGCAGGGGGAATAGGGATAAGGCGATCGCTAATTTGTTTAACCACGAGCGCGGTGAATTCATCTCCTTTAAGCCATTTACCTAGTTTGACGTTATCTAGCGCCGGTAAAGCAATTTCGGCTATCTCTGAATCAGTCAAAGTTCCTGGGTTAAT
>JBDKJC010000172.1:0-6826 GCA_039796815.1 Cyanobacteriota bacterium
GTAGTCCTTCATGTGTTTAATTTTTGGTCATAGATCACCTTGATTAGGCTATATATGACCCTCGATGTAAATTTATTGTTTATTAACTTTATCCTAGGATTAGGATCTAAATTAAACCATAAATAATCAGAGCAAGTTTCAGATTACAGCTAATAGTAATTTATCCATAGCTCTATTTTAAAGAAAAACATCAAATTATAGATCTAGTCTGAGATTTTATTTTGATCGATTTATATTTTGTCGCTAAACTTTGACCATATCAGCTTAAACGTTCTTGTAAATTTTGATAAATATCATCAGGTACTTTGGTTTTTAAAGCACTTTTAAGGCGTTTTTTACTTTTGGCTGTGGTTAGACAATGAAGATTGGGGCATAGGTAAGCAGAACGTCCTATTCCTCGATCTAACTGAACTGCGTAACTAGATGCTACGCGCACAACGCGCCAAAAAGACTGTTTCGGGGCAACTTTTCGACAGCTCACACATTGACGATAATTGATCTGATTCAAACTTTTGCAATTTTTTAAGATTTTGCTCAGATTTAGGTCTGGCTAGATGGAGAATTAAAGTATGTTTGGAGATCGCACTGAAAATTAAACTTCTAAACTCTAGCGTAGCCTGCTTTAACTCAGCGACGCTAGATTTATTCTTCTAAGTTACTGGCTCTTCTGTAGATTCGGTTTCTGGCTCAACTGATTGAGTCTCTTGCTCCAGCTCAGGAGCTTCCGCAACAGCTTCTTCACTTACCTCCTCTTCATACTCCAAATCCTCCTCCAATTCCTCCTCAGCAGAACCACTACTAACTCGAGCTGCTTCTGCTTGGGCTGCCCATTTTGCCATTTCTGCCTCTTCATCAAACTTAGCAATATCTTTGATATCGATTTTCCAGCCAGTCAGACGAGCTGCTAAACGAACATTTTGTCCTTCTTTGCCAATGGCTAAACTTAATTGGTCTTCGGCAACTAAAACAATTGACTGTCTATCTTCGCTATTGGCTAAAACTACCCGATCTACCCTAGCAGGACTGAGGGAATTGGAGATATAGGTGGCAGGATCGGGCGACCAGCGAATCACATCAATTTTTTCCCCTCGCAGTTCATTAACCACTGCCTGAATTCTCGAACCCCTTGCGCCAATACAAGCTCCTACAGGATCGACATCTCGCTCCACAGTATCTACGGCAATTTTAGTACGAACTCCTACATGGCGAGAGGGAGGATGAGCTTCTCTGGCAACGGCTACAATACGAACAATTTCTTCTTCTATTTCTGGAACTTCGTTGCTAAATAGCTCGACGACTAAACCAGCTGTAGCTCTAGAAACCATGAGCTGTGGACCACGATGGGGAGTATCTCTAACAGTTTTTAGATAAACTTTAAAAGTTGTATTAGAGCGATAGGTATCGTTCGGTAACTGTTCTCGTTTGGGTAATTCTGCTTCAACTTCTGGCTGTCCAAGTCCACTCGTAACTGCGACAATCGCTGATTGACGCTCAAAACGAACTACCCTAGCCTGGAGTACTGTATCTTCCAAGTCTTGGAATTCTTCTTGAATTAATTTGCGCTGTTGATCTCTTAGCTTTTGTAGCAAAACTTGCTTGGTTTGAATGGCTGCCATGCGCCCAAAGTCTTTTTGCTCGGGGGTAACATCTACCAATACCGAGTCTCCAACTTGAATCTCCGAATCATCTACCTGCTCTCGAACTTCACTTAAGGCAATCTGATGATCGCGATCTTCAATTTGGTCTTTACTAATGTCAACAATAACTTTGGTCGTTAAAATTTGAAACCCTTCTTCTTCAGTATCGAGCTGAACATTAAAGTTTTCAAAATATTCTTCATCAAACTCTTCATCACGAGCTTTAGAACGACGAAATTTCTCGTATCCTTTGATTAATGCTTCTCTTAAGGCTTCTTCAACAGAGCTACCTGGCAGATTATATCTTTGACTAATTTCTTCAATGGTTGCCCTCAAACCAGGCAAACTTACTATAGTCATGGGGTACTCCTAATAATGAAATAAATATTTGGATGGCTTATTTTAATTGAGTGTGAAATATCAGGTTTATTCGGGGTTATCCATCATCAAGCTGCACTTTGGCAATTAATTCACGGGGAATAGCGATCGCTTTACCCTTATCATTGATGTGAATTGTAGTTTCATCTCGATATTGGAGTCGCCCTTGCCATTGTTTTTTGTCTTTGTAAGGAGCAAATGTTTTGACGGTTACGCCAAATCCCTTGAAAGCTAGGAATTCTCGATCTGTAGTTAAAGTGCGCGAAATACCAGGACTAGAAATTTCGAGGACATAAGCTCCAGGAATAATTTCGGCTAAATCTAGCTTTTCTTCAAGAATACGGCTCATTTGTTCGCAGTTTTCAAGGCTAGTATTCCCCTTGGGATTCCTCACGTCTATTCTCAGAATTGGCGGCGTTTTATTAGTCTGGAACACTGCGTCTACCAACTCTAGGTTGAGATTTTTAGCCAAGGGAGATGCCAGCTCAATAATTTTAGGCACAAGAGGATGAGTCATGGCTCACAAAAGATTTGGTTTTGCACCAACTAACTTAGATGGTGAGTTGGAACTATGAACTATGGTTGATTTTGACAACAAAAAAAGCGGGCAAACCCCACTTCTATGCTTAATATCCTTGCAGGTAGAAAACTATTAGTTTATTCCACCAACATTTCTGCAATACATCATACCAATAAAATTAAAATTGCGACAATTAATTCGTCAGCAGATGTTTTTATTTTACCAAGAGACACAGTTGAACAATAGTTAACCTAAGTACTTAAACTTAAGCAAAACACTGAACTACTGTGTCTCTCTAACTAAAGCTTGACAAATTTATTTAGAACAAGCCTAAAGTTAAAGACTCGTCAATGGGGAAAGTTGCACCAATTCCGAGCCAAATAGTTACAGCAGTTCCAAATAGGAATGCTGTGGTTGCTACAGGACGACGGAAAGGGTTTTGGAATTTGTTAACGCTTTCGATGAAAGGAATCAACATTAACCCTAAAGGTACTGCTGTTTGCGCAGCAATTCCCAATAGTTTACTAGGGACTACCCTTAAAATTTGAAATACAGGGTATAGATACCACTCAGGTAGAATTTCTAAAGGAGTAGCAAAAGGATTAGCTGGTTCGCCTATGACAGCTGGGTCTAGTACTGCCAAGCTAACCACTAAGCCAATAGTTCCCAGAATTACTACAGGGAAAATGTATAACAAATCGTTCGGCCAAGCCGGTTCGCCATAGTAGTTGTGACCCATACCTTGAGCCAACTTAGCTCGTAATGCAGGATCGCTTAGATCTGGCTTTTTTAATGTGGACATAATGTTCTCTCCTAAATTTATGTTTCCCGATACTAGTTTACAAAGGACCAGAGATACCTTGTTTGCGAATCATCAAGAAGTGCAACAGCATAAATACTGCAATCAACCAAGGTAAAACAAAAGTGTGTAGGCTGTAAAAGCGAGTTAAAGTAGCTTGACCGACACTAGCACCACCTCTTAATAACTCAACCATTTGATCGCCGACCACAGGAATTGCTGCGGGGACACCAGATACGATTTTCACCGCCCAGTAACCAACTTGATCCCAAGGAAGAGAATAGCCAGTTACTCCAAAGCTAACTGTAAGTACTGCCATAATTACTCCCGTAATCCAGGTCAACTCACGGGGCTTTTTAAACCCACCAGTTAGGTAAACGCGGAAAGTGTGTAAAATCATCATTAAGACCATCATGCTAGCAGACCAGCGATGGATTGAGCGAATTAGCCAGCCAAAGCTAACTTCGTTCATGAGGTACTCAACTGATGTAAATGCTTCAGCGACGCTGGGCTTGTAATAAAAAGTCATGCAGAATCCAGTAGCAAACTGAATTAGAAAACAAACTAGAGTAATACCACCCAAGCAATAAAAAATATTTACATGAGGTGGTACATACTTACTGCTGACATCGTCGGAGATTGCTTGAATTTCCAGACGTTCATCAAACCATTGAAAAGTTTTTGAATCTGTTACTTGTTTAGAAAACATGAAGCCTATAAATTAGCTAACAAAAAATAGTTATGGATGGGTTTACCGATCAGACTTGTAAAGCTAGACCTAACTCTAAAATCTCAGAACTATTGCCTAGGAAGATAGTATTTGCAATCCCGCCATACAAAGTCTTAGGTAGCAAAGGCGCACTCGATCCTAAAAGATATACTTCGTTATTAAAGTTTATCTGTCTTAGGAACAGAAATTGCGCATTGCATTATGTATATTTGCTGTTTAAGTCCATTAGAGCTGAATCATACTCAAGATGTTTTAGCTCTATTTAGAAAATGTAACATAGCTTTAAGCTATGATGTCTTTATTTATTGTCGTATTATACGCCAATTTTAGCTAGGGATAACTAGATATCTTGCTAATAGATTGACAGTTAAAATCATCCACCTCGAAAAATAACCTTAATTAATACGTAACAATTAATTAAGAATTGCTAAATTTAAAATAATAGTCAGCCTTCAAGTATACAGCCTTACTTAATCTTTACTTAACTTATTTAACTTATGGTCAAAAAAGTTTTTTCCTTTGCTGTAGCAGCATTTTTCTGGATTGGATCCTTTTGCTGGTATACCCCTGACGCTCAAGCCTTCACAGAGGAGCAAAAGCTGCTATTGCAATCTTGGCGAATTGTCAATCAGTCTTACTTAGATGAAACTCTCAACCATCAAAACTGGTGGAAGTTAAGAGAAACATTTATTAAAAAGCCGTTACGCGATCGCCAAGAGACTTATGATGCTATAGAAGAAATGCTGGCAACTTTAGACGATCCGTTTACTAGATTACTCAGACCAGAACAGTATCATAGTTTACAAGTCAATACTTCAGGAGAGCTTTCGGGTGTGGGTCTACAGATTAATGTTAACCCCGAAACTAAATTAATCGAAGTAATTTCTCCTTTGGCTGGTTCTCCTGCCGAAGCAGCAGGAATTGAACCAAGAGACAGCATTCTAGAAATTGATGGAGTAGATGCTAAAACCATCACTTTAGATGAAGCAGCCGCCATGATGCGTGGAGTGACAGGAAGTAAAGTATCTCTCAGAATCCAGTCTGGTCAAGATAAAACTGCCAAACCGCGTAATGTAGAAATAGTACGCGATCGCATTTCCCTCAATCCTGTTTATACCGCTTTGGATACCAATACTGGCAAAAAAGTTGGTTACGTACGTTTAAATCAGTTTAGTGCTAATGCGGCAAAGGAAATTGCTCACGGAGTTAACAAGTTAGAAAAGCAGGGGGCAGAGGCTTATATTCTCGATCTGCGGAATAATCCTGGAGGTCTGCTACAGGCGGGTATAGAAATCGCTCGCATGTGGATTAATAGCGGTACGATTGTTTATACCGTAAATCGTCAAGGGGCTTTGGGAAGCTTTGAATCTAATAGTGAAATTTTAACGGCAGATCCGCTAGTAGTTTTAGTCAACCAGGGTACTGCTAGTGCTAGTGAAATTTTAGCTGGTGCATTACAGGATAATGAAAGAGCTTTATTAGTGGGAGAAAAAACTTTTGGCAAGGGACTAATCCAATCTTTATTTGAGTTGCCCGACGGTGCAGGTTTAGCTGTAACAGTAGCTAAATATGAAACTCCTAACCATACTGATATCAATAAGCTCGGGATTATGCCCGATAACGTAGTTACCCAACAACCAATTACCTATACGCAAATTGCCACGTCAGCCGATCTACAATACCAAGAGGCTTTAAGGCTAGTAACAGGTGGAGTCAGTGTTTTGGCTAAAGCAGAATAACGACGTGCGACACGACCCTAAAGGGTACACCTTCGGATAAGCTAGTCCTTTAGGATGTTCTTGGAGATCGAGTCAAAAACGAAAAGCGATCGCTTGATTCAGACATTCATTGTTTGGTCTATTGTAAGATAACCCTGAATATTAAGAAGAAAACTAAGTTGTACCAAGAGATTTAATCAAATGTTTAACTTTAAGGGAACAAAACCCAACAATTTAGGAGTTAAAGATGGTAAGCTAGCTGCCTGCCCTGGGACTCCTAACTGTGTAAATAGTCAAAGTGATGATGCTCAAGCAAAAATTGAGGCTTTACCTGCGGTATCTATTGCCGAGATTAAAAAAGTAGTAGATGGTATGGAAGGATCTACTATCATTGAGGAAAATAATAACTATCTTTATGCTGAGTTTAAAAGCAAGCTGATGGGTTATGTTGATGATGTGGAGTTTTATCTCGATTCTAATACCAACAGCGTTCAAGTACGCTCTGCCTCTCGTTTAGGTAAATCCGATTTGGGAGTCAACCGCAAGCGAGTTGAAGAAATTAGAAGCAAACTTTAATAATAATTTGGTTATTGATTGGTGGGCAATGTAACTTTGCTAGAAATGCTAACTTGTTTTAGTTAATTTTTGCTCACCCTACAGGCGATCGCTAATTGAGCTTAATTTTCCACTTGTAGGTCAGAACAATCCTACCCACAAAAAAGCCTGTAGAGAAATCATAATTAATCTACAGACTCAGGTTTAGATAATATTAAATGTTTACAGCTTAGAGCTTATAGCTAACTTAAGCTTCATCCAATGCCACAATACCAGGCAGAGTTTTACCTTCAAGCAATTCCAAACTTGCACCACCACCAGTAGAGATATGGCTCATTTTTTCGGCGACACCAACTTTTTCTACTGCTGCCACGGAATCACCACCACCAATGATAGTCACAGCATCGGACTTACCTGCTAGAGTATGAGCGATCGCTTCTGTTCCCGCAGCAAATTTATCAAATTCAAATACTCCCATCGGGCCATTCC
>JBDKJC010000173.1:0-6813 GCA_039796815.1 Cyanobacteriota bacterium
GCGCTGCCAATTTTATTGTTTGCTGCCAGACATAATAAGTTTGATGTTACCAACGAGCTAGATCGAGCGCGATCGCCCTATCCTCAGATTAACTTTAGTTATGGTCGTCACTTTGGCATTACCCCCAAGATTATTGAACTCTGGCGCGATCGCTTAACAGAATTAGACCAGCCCGAACATAATCCCCGCAATATTTCTCGTGAAGATACTGTACTATTGTTTGTGGGCAGGGGTTCTAGCGATCCTGATGCCAATGGCGATGTCTGTAAATTAGCCCGAATTATGTGGGAAGGAAGTGGCTACAAAACAGTGGAAACTTGCTTTATTGGTATTACCCATCCTCGTCTAGAAGAAGGTTTCCGTCGAGCATATCTGTATCAGGCAAAACGAGTAATTGTGCTACCCTATTTTTTGTTTACTGGCACATTGATGGAAAAGATATTCGATCTTACTGCCCAACAAGAAGAGCAACATCCAGAGATTGATTTTGCTTGTTTACCAGAAATGGGAATTGCTACTCAATTAATCGAGATATTGCGGGAAAGAGAAATAGAAGCGCAGTTGGGTCAAGTAGCTATGAACTGTGAAATGTGTAAATTTCGCCTAGCCGCAGCAGACGGACACGGACATGGACACGGACATGGACACGGACACGGACAGGGACACGGACATGGACATGGACATGGACATGGACATGGACATGGACATGGACATCACCATCATAGTGCTAACGATCCCTATGCCAAGTTAGAAGATTATCATCAACGTATTTGGCAAGTACCATAGATACACGCAAATACATAATGTAGGGGCGAATGGTGATTCGCCCTAATCAATCCTCAACCCTAATTCAAAAGATTAATTAACTGACTCATATTTTTAATGGTGTATTGAGGTTGCGGATCTAGTTTCGCTGATGGCGATTGAACGACCTCCACATTTTGCGATCGCTTTTGATAATAACAAAAATCGATTCCTGCATTAATTGCACCTTGATAATCGTCAGTAATTGAGTCACCGACAAACAGGGTTTTCGATGAGGTTACCGCCAACTCCATTAGGGCAAGATTAAATATTTCTGATGCGGGTTTTCTGTATCCAACCGATTCTGAGATCACGACGGATTGAAAATAATTGCTTAGTCCTGAAGCTTTGAGGCGATACTCTTGAGAGTCTGTATAACCATTGCTGACAATTCCTAGTTGATAGTAGTTAGATAAAGCTTCAATTGTTGATAACACTTCTGGATTTAGGCAAGCAGTGTGGCAAAAAACATCCCAATATATTTGCGCTAATCGAGATGAATCTACAAAATCATAATCTAAAGCAGTGAAAGTATCTTGTAGAGAGGCTGCAATAATCTGCTGTCGAGATAAGCTGTTACTTTGCTTGTGCTGCCAATAATTACTACTAATTGGTTGATAAGTTCGCCAGATTATGTTCCATTCATCATCTGAAATATTGATGTCAACTATGGTAAGAGCTTTTCGCAATGCTTTAGTTTCACCAGCACAGAAGTCTAGTAATGTATCATCAAGATCGAATAAAATAGCTGAGTATCTTGAGTTTGTCACAGTTTTACCTCTTGGTTTTAGTTTTTACTCCTGCATTTAGAGACTGTACCCATTACCCATTACTCATTACCCACTCATAGCATACAGTACACAAGAGCAAGATTTAGACTTAAAATACAACCACTACAGGGGCATGATCGCTGGGTTTTTCTAGCTTCCTGGGTTCGATATCAATCCAGCATTGAGTTGCTTGTTGATAGAGCTGCTCTGTAAGATAGTGATGATCGATGCGCCAACCGCGATTACGGGCAAAACCACCAGAACGATAATCCCACCAGCTATATTGTTCTGGCTCACTGGTAAACTTACGAAAAACATCCTGAAAACCTAATGCCAATACCTGATTTAACGCCTCTCTTTCTAACCTAGAAGACATGATGTGTTGGTCTCTCCCTTTACTGGTGTAAATATCTTTATCTTCTAAGGCAATATTAAAATCGCCACAGACACAAATTTCTAGTTCTTGAGCCTGTAACATTTGGAGATATGTGCGCAGAATCTTCAGCCATTTCAGCTTATATAGATATTTATCACTACTGAGTGCCGATCCATTAGGCACATACAGATTAACGATCCTGACTCCATCAATCACCCCGCTAATCACCCGCTTTTGTTGGTCGATAATTTCTACTCGATCGACTAGTTCGCCGATTATTTCGCCGACAATAGGACTAAAACCACAGCTAACATCCGTCAGTGGCTTTAAACTCAAAATGGCCACCCCATTATAGGATTTTTGACCTGAAATATAGATTTTATAACCCAAATCCTCAAAAAGCGATCGCGGAAATTCGTGGTCTTGAACTTTGGTTTCCTGGAGACAAAGGACATCTACCTGATGCTGCTGTAGCCAATCTGTAACAATTTGCAAACGAGTCCGAATTGAATTAACGTTCCAAGTAGCTACTTTCAATCGATCAAATCCTAATTATTAACAATTAAACAAATTAGCATTATTCAATGAAATCTGAATCATCAACCTGTGATGTTTTTGTCTATGGCACTCTTAAACCTGGGGAGGCTAACTTTTCTGTCTATTGTGAAGGAAGAGTAATTGCTCAAACTCCTGCCTACACCTGGGGCGATTTATATGCTCTACCTGTAGGCTACCCTGCAATGACGGAAGGAAACAGTAAAGTTCAAGGAATACTTTTGTCTTTTCACGATTCTGAGATCTTACACAGTTTAGATAGATTAGAAGATTATCAGTCACAAAGAGCAGCGGAGCTTAACGAATATTATCGTGCTTCTGTTACCGTGTACAGTCTTAGCGATCGCCCTATCAATCGAGCCTGGGCATACTACATGACTCTAGCTAAAGTTAAACAGCATCAGGGTATTAAACTTAATTCCAGTAGTTGGACTGGCAAATTACAAACTACATTACTCAATAAGTTCCAGAAATAATTAATCCACAAATAATTAATCCACAGCTAAACTGGATCATGCCCACCACCTTCCTTGTCTATGTCCAACTTGAAAGAATTACCCAAACCCAATTCTGAGATTAACGACTATGAGTGGGGAATTACTCCGCCTCCTGTTAAATCAACTATCAATCAGCTTCAGCAGCTGCTACAGCAAAAACAACAGCATCTAGACAAATTACAGCAAGAAAATAAGTGGTTGCGAAATCAGCTTGAGATCGCTATAGACAAGCCAAATCGTCCCCATGTGCCTCCTCTACCAGAAGTAATCCTGTGGACGGCTATTGGCGTTATTTTAACTGCTGCTGGCACTTTTATCCCCGCCTCTAGTTTTGCTGCCCCTTGGTCATGGTGGGGAAACGGATTTGGCGTACACACTTTAGGAGTTAGCTATCAGGTTGGAGCAGTCTTGCTGACGGCTTGCTTGGGAGGCAAAAATGCAGCTATGCTATCCCAGATTATTTATATTTTATTAGGTCTTTTGGGTCTGCCAATATTCGATCGCGGTGGCGGAGCGCTCTATTTGCAACAGCCTCACTTTGGCTATCTATTGGGATTTGTGGTTGGTGCTTGGATTTGTGGCTGGCTGGCGTTTCAAAGTCTGTCTAAGTTTGCCACCCTCATTGCTAGCTGCATGGTAGGTTTGATCGCGATTCATTTAGTTGGTGTTACTTATCTGACGGTCATGTATTTTGTTACTGGTTTAGGATCAGAAATCAATTCTTTAATGCAGGCGATCGCTATTTATTCGCTCCAGCCACTTCCTGGACAAATAGCTGTTGTCTGTGCCACCAGTTTAATTGCCTTTGTCATGCGCAAAATTATGTTTACCTGAACATTGAACATTGAACATTGAGCAACGTAGTCCATCAAGCATGAAAATTGCTGTAAGTTTGTATTTTTGAGCTACAAGCTTTACTTTCGAGATCACAGACGTTATCGATCTAGCTTTCCATACTGGAATTAGACCCTAGAAGTGAGAAGTAGAGTCGATTAAAGTACTTGGAAGTTATTTATGATAAGTTTAGTTTTTGTCTCTGCCTTGGCTTTCGGTGGTGGTGGAATTTTGGGAAGGAATCTAGCTGCCAAGGGAATTACCTCGGATAATGCGCTTAAAAATTATCAAAAGCCTTTATTGTATTTATTATTAGCGATCGCCTCTTTTCTGGGAAGCTTAATCTTACTCGATCGGTATCATCTAGCTCGTTTACTACCCAAAATCTTACCGCCTATGCTCTTGATTTATCTGGCGGGTTATTTTCAGCAAACTTTGCTTGGTTTAGGCTGTTTTTTTCTAGGATTGCTAGTCTTCTTAGAATTATCTGGTAAACGCTCCCCACGAAAAATTCTTCAACTACTAGTGGCTACAGGTGCGATCTCCTTGGCTCTAGGTATTTTACTGTTTTTTCTGCGACCAGTACAAGCTTTAGTTGCTCAGTCAAAAATTAGTGATGGAATTGTGATGCAGACGACTCTTTATACCTGCGCTCCTGCTAGTATTGCTACTTTGGCTAGATATACGCAAAAATATCCTCACTTGACTGAACAAGAGGCAGTTGAGTTAACTAAAACTAATCGCTTTGGCACAACTACCTTAGCGGAAATCAGAGCCTTAAAAAAGCTAGATCTTAATCCTCAGTATCATCACAATCTAACTATTAATGATTTAATCACGTTAGGTCAACCCGCTTTGATGCACGTTAAGGAAAAAAGTAAAACAGGAAAAGGAGTTAGATTCTCTCATGCTGTTGCCTATTTAGCAGTCGATCGCCCAAAAAAATTAGTTTTAATCGGCAATCCCCTCTATGGTCTACAGATCAAAACTTTTGCTGAACTCGATCAATACTGGTTTGGAGAAGCAATAATCTTAATTCGATGAGCAGATTTTACAGATATTATTTTTGCCCTAATTGCCAAAAAGTATGATGCTAAATAGTAATTTTGCTTAAACCTCTAACAAAAGTTTAATTTTAAATATTTAAATAATTTTTTAGATCTACAACTAACTATAGGTGTTGTGCCAAAGATTATTGTTCATGATGAACATAGAGTAAGAAATTAATTATTAAATAGTTAGTAATTAATTAATTCTTTCTTGGACAAAATTTAGAGGTAATTTATGAGTCAAGCAGTAGAAGAAAAAATTTCCCAATTACAGTCATTATCTAGTGATGATCGGCTTGCTGTCTTGTGGTTTTTATACAAAGATTTAGTTAAAGATAAAATTACTCCCGAGGCAGAGAGAGAAGGCGAAAACCTAGAGCAGGCTAATAGCTTAATTGATAGTATTAAAGCAATGTCAAAAGAAGATCAGCTACAGGTACAAAAAGACATTTTAACTGGTAGCGATCGCGAAGAATTTAGTACTTATAAATCATATTCTTCTAATCAAAAACTATTTTTCTGGTATCAGTTAGCAGCAGAAATGGAACAAGGTTCTGTTGTAGAGTTTCCCAGCGATTATCAGTTATCTAGTGAGGGACAGGAATTAGTAAAATCCTTGAAAATAATCGATTTTTCTCAGCAATTGACCTTTATGCGTGATGCTGTAGGCTATAATACTGATGATAATTTGAGAAATAGTAATAATAATTAATCATTAATCATCAATTAAAATAGACTTGATGTGTGTGATTAAATAACCATGGGATATATCAAAAGCTAATAGCTAAATCAAAAATGTAGTCTATCAAATTAAAGACTGCTATAAGATAGATAACAATCGAGGTTTAATTTTACTAAATCTCGATTTATTTTGACTTAGTTTAATATATTAGTTTTTAATAGATCTTGTTGTCTAGATTTTACTAAAGCATCAAGTTCAATTAATTCCTTATCTTCTATTTCTGCTGCTAATAAACCTTGTACAGTATTAGATAGATATTCGGCACAAGTACCTAAACTACCTTGAGCAGTAGCTAAGGACTCTACAATTGTTTGAGTAGATAAATTTTTAACGTATACGGAATGTTCAGGATTAACTGTAAAGGCTAACATTTCTATTTTATCCGTAGATAAATCACCTAAAGATTGATTAATATTTCTACCAGTAATCCAAGTAGGAATATATGAACCAACAACCATTTCTCTACGCCACAATAGTAATAGTTCAGACTCTAAGTTTTCATCAATCGGCAAACGATAAGCAATACCCTGACAAAAAGTTTTTTGGTTTGCTTCTAAGCCTAATATTAAGCCAGGGTTATCAATCGTACCTCGACCAACAGGAGCGAGAAGACAAAAATGCCTTTGCCAACCTTCGACTATAACGGAAAGGCGATCGCTATAATTAAATATTGGATTCCAAATTAAGGAACCATAGGCGAAAATCCACAGTTCTTTACCAACGGTCACAGCAGGCTCCGTCGTCTTACGGCGGAGTAATCTGTGACTTGATCGTTGCTGTAAAGTTTGTCGAATGGATTGCAGTAGTTCTTCATCGCTCCAAATTTTAAAATTTAGTTGAGGATGAGCTAGTAATTGCTGGAGCAGTTTTGATTCAAGAGCTTGCCGATTTAAGACCATTCTACGAATAGATGAATTGCGCAGAACTAGTCTAACAATAATTTCCTTAAATATCTGCTGCTTGAGCGGATTGCTATAGAGTGATCCGCCAATTAAGAGTATTGTTCAAAAAGTGCGATCGCCTGAAAGAAAATACAAATAAAGCGATCGTACGTAGTTGGTTTCTACGATCAAAGTCAAAATTACTGAGCAAATAAATATCAAACTTGGCAAATTATCTATCCCATGGCAATTTTTACTACAAATCTATTTAACAACATATTTTCTAAATCTAATCCGCCCAATAA
>JBDKJC010000174.1:0-6807 GCA_039796815.1 Cyanobacteriota bacterium
ATAAAAGCAAATTAGTAATCAGTAATTAATGCACGCATTATCAATTCCTACTTGGATAATTCATGTTTCTAGCGTTCTAGAATGGATTGCTGCGATTTATTATATTTGGCAGTATGGAGAAGTTACTGGCGATCGCTCGTGGTATAACTTGTCTTTTGCGATGTTACCAGCTTTAGTTAGCGCGATGTGTGCTTGCACCTGGCATTTTTTTGATAATACTCAATCTTTAGACTGGCTTGTAATTCTTCAAGCAGCAATGACGGTAGTCGGCAACTTTACCGTATGTATTGCAGCCTGGGGAATTTGGCGTAATTCAGCAAAATCATCTGAGCATGAAATCAATGTAGTTGAATAGAAATAAAGCATGAGTAAAGAAAGTCTGTTTGCCATTTCTTTGTTTCCCTATCTAGGTTTCTTATGGTTTATGACACGTTCGGGCAAAACACCGCGTTTAGCTTTAGTTGGTTTTTATGCGCTGTTGGTTTTTGTAGCGATTACAATTCCTGCGGGAATTTATGCCCAAGTACATTATGGAAAGCAATTAGCTGATGTGGATTGGCTACATGGTAGTGCCGAACTGTTTTTAACTTTGTCGAATATTCTGGTGGTTTTAGGCTTTCGTCAGGCAATTTTGGTGCAGAAAAATAAGTCAAACAAGTAACATTAGGTAGCAACTAATTAGTTTGAAAAAATTGGCGATCGCGTCCCAATTTAATCAGGCTTAAACAAAATCACCAGTAATATCGATCTCGATCGCGCTACTTTTAAAAATAAATGTCGACAATATTATCAAATAAGTTATTTGATGATCGACTATGAAAAACTTTAATTTTGCCGTCAAGATATTTTCAGGTACTCTTTTTATCTGTCCTATATTAATGATATCTATGATGCCAGTAAATGCAGCGCCTGATTCGTGTAAAAACTCAGCTATTACAGTTAAAGAAATAGAATCTGTAGATTTACAAAATATGTACTCTCTACAATCAAATCTAGAAATTCATACTACAAGTTTTAATCAATTAAGTAGTCAAAAAAATTTATATTCTAATCTTAAAAATACTAACTTAGGGAGTGAATACAATAAAAATGTTAATGAGCAAAACGGTTTATCAAAACAAGATGCAAACAAAATAGACTCATACAATACTGTAATGAACTATATCTCTCCTGATACAAATATTGCTTTCATGAATTGTCAATAAACGCATTCAACTTAAAAATAAATCAAAATATCAATTTTCAATAGCTTTACATGCCAATTTCTGTGGTTCTGTAGAGCTATTTATTTTGGCTTTTAAAAGCTTTCCTAAAGGATATCGCTCCACGAGACGCGCCAGCTAATCCTTTAGGACACGAAGTTAGTCCTCTAGGACATATTGCGTCATAGCTAATAGCTGGGGCAAAGTTTTTTACACTAACTGATTTTCCTGTCTCAGATAAGCTTCAATTAAAAAGTTTAAATTGCCATCCATGACATCATTAACATCAGTCGTCTCAGTCTCAGTCCGTAAATCCTTAACCATTTGATAGGGATGAAAAACGTAGTTACGAATTTGATTTCCCCAAGCAGCTTCGACAATATCACCACGAATTTCGGCAATTTCTTGCGCTCGTTGTTCCTCGGCGATAATTAGTAGTTTGGCTTTTAGTAGAGCTAAGGCGCGTTCTTTATTTTGCAATTGCGATCGCTCTTCCGTGCAACGCACAGCAATTTTAGTCGGTAGATGAACGATTTGCACTGCCGTTTCTACCTTATTGACATTTTGCCCACCAGCGCCACCAGAGCGAGAAGTTTTAATCTCCAAATCTTTATCGGGAATTTCTAACTTTAATGCTTCATCGCCTAAATTGGGCATTACCTCAACTCCTGCAAAGCTGGTTTGTCGCTTACCGTTGGCATTATAAGGAGAAATTCTAACTAAGCGATGAGTACCTTTTTCCCCTTTTAAATAGCCATAGGCATAACGCCCGTCAATTTCTAGAGTAGCGGATTTAATTCCTGCTTCATCCCCCGCAGAAGATTCGGCTAAACGAACTTTATATCCTTCTTTCTCCGCCCAACGAGTATACATTCGTAATAGCATTTCTGCCCAATCTTGAGCATCAGTTCCCCCCGCGCCAGCGTTAATCGTTAATACTGCGCCTTTGGTATCATAAGTGCCAGATAAAAGTTGCTGGAGATCCCAAAGTTCTAACTCTTGATTTAACTGTTCTATGATAGTTTGAGCTTCTGTAGCCAGGGATTCATCTGATTCTAATTCCAATAACTCAGCGATCGCCTTGGTATCTTCTAAAAGACTTTGCCATCGTTGATACTGCTCTAAAATAGACTTTAAATCATTTAATTCTTGCAAAACTTGCTGTGCTGTAGCTTGATCGTCCCAAAATTCAGGCTGTGCTGCTCTTTGCTCTAAATCTTGAATTTTAGCCGTAATTGCAGGAGGGTCAAAGATATTCCTGAGTTTTACCCAGGCGTAAGGCGATCGCTTCGATAGTACGCTTTAATTCTGATACTTCCATGATAGGAATTAGTTACTATTGGCTATTTAATTTTAATTATTTAGTGATTAATTTTCCATTAATTTAAGGTACTGACTTTCTAATAAAAAAGCCCCTTGAACAAAACGGATTCCATAATAACCCCCAGGACGACGATCTAAAATCGTGCCTGCTTCCCCAATGGCTAAGACATCAGGCGATCGCAACATGGGCATTGGTTCGGCGGTTTTAATATAAGTAGGTAAAGCTATAATTTTAACGCGATCGCCTATCTTAAAATGATTTGATTCGTTGTTCATAAGTATCTATCTAGGCACAAATAAAAGCAGCAAACAACAAGCAACAGAAGAAATTACCTTCCAGCATATCTTTGTTCTGCCCAAGGTTCACCTCGCATATGGTAGCCATTACGTTCCCAAAATCCTGCTTCATCGTGGTCTAAAAACTCAATCCCGTTAAGCCACTTGGCACTTTTCCAAGCATAGAGATGAGGTACAACCGATCGCAAAGGACCACCATGATCGGCAGGCAAAGGTTCGCCGTTGAGAGTATGGGCCAAAAAGTTTTCAGGTCGAGCAAAGTCTTCTAAACTTAAGTTGGTCGTATAGCCACCGTAGCAATGTTGTAGAATATGGGTTGCTTTGGGGTCGATTTCCAGTGCTTTAAATAAATCGGTAATTTTTACTCCTGTCCAGGTCACATCTAGCTTGGACCAACGAGTTACACAGTGGAAATCGGCAGTAAAATCTTGTTGGGGCAAATTCATCAAATCTGACCAGTCGAAAGATTTATCTTTTACCAGTCCCCACACCTTTAATAACCACCGATCTGTACTAACTTGCGGAGTTTCACCATAAGAAAGCACAGGGAAACCTTTGGCTAAATACTGACCAGGAGGGACGCGATCGCTTTGAGAGGGTTCGGGTTTTTCAAAAAATTTTCTGGGCATAACTTAAATTATTAACATCTATTAACATCAAATTCATAAATTATTGGTGAAAACTGTGGCAATTTCTTTAAAGATTAACTTAGTTTAATAAACTTATTGTATTTTAATAATTTTAAAATATATCTCTTAGCGTATCAAAATTGACAAAAAATATGTTTTATTGAAAGAAATCAGTACTATTTAAGCAAACAAGATCTTGTATTTATGGTAACAATTAAGTCAAAAAAGAGCGACCTTGACGCAGAGACTGTTGACAAATCTAAATCTCAATCAGGACAGTTAATTATCATTGGTGGTGCGGAAGATAAAGAAGGGGAGTGTCAAATACTGAGGGAATTTATCCGTCGTGCAGGAGGTAGAAATGCCAAAATTGCCATCATGACCGTAGCAACATCTTCACCAGAAGAGGTTGGTTCAGACTATCAAGATTTATTTGAAAAATTGGGTGCAAATCAAGTAGAGATTGTGGATACAGAGGAAAGAGAAGATGCTAGTGATTCAAGAAATCTAGAAGTAATTGAAGATAGCACTGGAGTGTTTTTTACAGGAGGCGATCAAGCACGTATTACGGAAATACTAAAAAATACTGAAATTGATGATTTACTTCATCAAAAATTTGAGCAGGGTTTAGTGATTGCGGGTACAAGTGCAGGTGCAGCTATGATGCCTGACATTATGATTGTCGAAGGGGAAGGTGAAACTAATCCTCGTCTGGATACAGTTACTTTAGAGCCAGGGATGGGTTTTTTATCCCAAGTAGCAATCGACCAGCATTTTTCCCAAAGAGGTAGATTAGGTAGACTTGTATCTGCTTTAATTCAGCAACCTGGTGTGTTAGGTTTTGGCATTGATGAAAATACAGCGATCGCTGTCAACGGAGATGAAATTGAAGTTATTGGCGAAGGTGCAGTCACCATAGTTGATGTGGCCAATATTAGTCATACCAACCTAAAAGAATCTCTACAGGATGAAGCTTTAGCAATCTGCGGTGCCAAGCTTCATATTTTACCCAACAGTTATCGTTTTAGCCTAAAGAAAAGAGATTGCTTGCTTTAATTAGTTATTGCGATCTCTTGTCAAGGTGAGCGCGGAAGGCGGTAGATACAACGTTAACCAAGCGATCGCCAAAATTATGACCTGAGCAAGATAGCAAGAATTAAATTAGACAATTAAACTGTTGAAGTAACATACGGTAACTAACTTGAGGAGACTATGGCTACGGGAATGATGGTCGAGGGAAAATGGACCAACGAAGAGTATCAACAAGATCGACAAGGGCGTTTCCAGCGTAATCCGACTACCTTCCGCGATCGCATTACTGCCGACGGTTCGAGTGGTTTTCCTGCTGTTGCTAATCGCTATCATCTCTATGTTTCCTACGCCTGTCCCTGGGCGCATCGCACGTTAATTATGCGTCAGTTGAAAGGGTTAACTGAGGCGATAAGTATTTCCGCAGTCGATCCTTTGATGGCAGAAAATGGTTGGGAATTTTCCGACTTTGCGGGAACTATTCCCGATACGGTGAATCACGCTAAGTATTTAAGGGAAGTATATGCGATCGCCGATGCCAAATATACGGGCAGGGTTACAGTGCCAATCTTATGGGATAAGCAAACTGCGTCGATTGTTAACAATGAGTCTCGCGAAATTATCCGCATGTTTGATACCCAGTTTGGCGATCTAGCTCAAAACCAAATCAATCTATATCCCGAACAATTGCAAGAGAAAATAGATCGAGCGATCGACGATATTTACGATCCAATTAATAATGGAGTCTATAAAGCTGGATTTGCTAGATCTCAAGAGGCTTATGAAGAGGCGGTCAAAAAATTGTTTGCTGCCCTAGATTATTGGGAAGAAATCCTGACAAAACAAGATTATTTGTGTGGCGACAGTTTAACCGAAGCAGATATTTGTCTGTTTACTACCCTCTTTCGTTTTGATGCAGTTTATTATGTGCATTTTAAGTGCAATCTGCGACATATTTGGGACTATCCTAATTTATGGAATTATGTCAAGAAAATTTATCAGCAGCCTGAAGTGAAAGCTACCTGCAATCTCGAACATATCAAGCTACATTATTATCAAAGCCATCCCCACATTAATCCTAGTGGCATAGTTCCCTACGGACCAGCGATCGAGTTTACCTAACAGCTATCTATTTCAGCTAGATTAACAATAAAACTGCAATAAAAATTGAGTGCATACCCACAAGGAAACACACCCATTATCAATGATCAATGAGCAATGATCATTGAACATTTGATTAATTTTGCACAGCAAAATTTATTCTTCGTTATCCTCTTCATCATCTTGAGGATAGACAAAACTATTAGAACGTCCAGACAACACGGATTTGCCTAAAGATAAGGCTTTTTGGGCTTCTACTGCTGCTTTACGCTTCCAAACTGCTTTACGACTATCACGTTTCGATTTAGAAGTTTTCTTCTTGGGAACTGCCATAATTATTTAATTTAAAAAGACAACCTTACTATTGTAATGGTTCTGTTCCAAAAAACTAGAGCATTTGACCAGGAAATAAGCTCATTCCTCTAACAAACTGAGTTTCATCAACTTCAGTCGAGTCTAAAAACTTTTGGTTAACAATTTCTCTAAACTCTTCTAAGTCTGTTCTCCAGTAATTCAAAAAGTTAATCATCTGAGTGAACTTACTGGATAATTGTGCTTGCTTTAAGTTCACGTTGTAATTAAAATTACCTGAAAATAAAACCGCTGCTATAGGAGTTTCTTGGGGTTTCTGTAGTTTCGCCTCAGAAATACTAATCGTCATTTGGCATCTTTCCAGATGATACATCAGATTTATCCCAGCCTGTAGAGGGGCTTTGCCAATATATTTCCATGTACCTGAACCAAGTAAAGATTCAGTGATATATTGACGCACTGCTTCAGGAGCATCAGGAAAAGGAAGCAATATTTTGGGACTAAAGCTTAAGCTCATATATTCAGCATGAGGCAGTTTCTTTAGGTATTTCTCTGCCACCTGATGAATTGTTATGTCCTGCCACTGTTTATTGTTGAGAGATTCACTCAGACTAATCATGCGGGGTTGAACAGTAATACCCACACCGTTAGTAAAATTTAATTGAGCAAAATTAGGATTTACTATTGGTGGTTTAACTAATTCCCAATCTTGGGGAATAATGCCGCTAAATTTGAGAAAATCTTGATTTATTACTGCTGGAATTAAATCCTGGGCAGCAATGACTAGAGATATTTCTTCAATCGATTGAGTCTTGCTTGGTGAATTAACTACGGATGCTATATCTGCTGTTTTCATGAGGATTTAGTCAGCCAAAACTGCCAATTAAGTTGTACAGTCATTTCCTGGCAAAACT
>JBDKJC010000175.1:0-6798 GCA_039796815.1 Cyanobacteriota bacterium
ATAGTCTCTGACGCGATTGCTACGCCACTGATAAAGTCGTGCTTGTTGATGTGTGAACCTTTTTATATTTTGCTTATCTTTCTTAGATTGAACAGATAATCAGCCCGCACTCTCAGTCCTCGGCTTTGCCAGGGCTGAGTTAGGGCGACTGGGTAAGGCGAAGCTAATCTACTCCTTGATTTTCGATATATCTAACTAAGACATCAATGGCTGCACCTCCAGCAGATGTATATCCATATCCTTGCTTCCAAAATACTGGCTTCCAGTAAAAAGACTTCAGTTCTGTGGCAAATTCTTTTCTAATTTCTCTACTGCTGATAGTCTTGAGAATATTACACAACTTACCCAAAGAAATTCTTGGAGCAAGGTCAACTAGCAAGTGTATATGGTCGCACTTGCCCAAATCTGCTTTACATTCTAATAATTCCGAATCTTGAGTTTCACAAAGTCGAGCAAACATCTCTTTTAGTCGAGACTCTATAGTTTTTGTAATTACTGGATGACGGTATTTTGTCACAAACACTATATGGACAGCATTATATCCAAAGCTATGATTATGAGACTTTGGCTTAACCATAAATTATCAACACTATGCTATGATAATTTTCATGGTAAGACTAAATGTGCGGACAGACAAGTGGCAAATTGTGGCAACTCGGCAACAAAAAGAGTTGTTACAAAATACTGTGTCGGAATTTCGTCGCTTAGTGCGTTGTTTGGTTGGGGTAATTAATACTCACTGGTCAACGATTGGGGTACTAAATGCTAAATCTCAGATACCAGCAATAGAAAAACTAGTACATCAAACATCTAAAAATCTATCTCCCAAGTATCAATATTTCAATCGCCATTTTTTCAAATTTCCCAGTTATTATCGGCGTGGAGCAATCCAGTTTGCCGTAGGACAAGTATCAAGTTTTAATACTAGGTACAGAGAATGGCAATCGGGAAACAGGAAACGTAAGGATGCTTTACCCCCAAGGTTAAATGCAGATTGTGGTACGTATCCACCTCTGTATAAAGGGCAGTGTATTAAGTTTGCCGAAGATAACAATAGCGCAGCGATTAAAGTATTTACTGGTACAGATTGGATTTGGGCAACTATTGGTATTACAGGACATAGAGAACGTCATCTTGATCCAAGTAACCAACGAAAATCACCATACTTAATCGTGAATGGTAAAAGTTGCCATTTGTCCGTACCGTTCCAAATCAATATTCCTAAGCTCAAAGATACTAAATCAGTTTTATCTGTAGACTTAGGGATTAACACCACTACTACTATTTCAATTGTGAATTTTGACGGTACTGTAAGCCACCGTGAATTTATTCATCCAGGCAGAGACATAGACCGTCGTGATAAACGACTGAAGCGAATAAGCAAAAAAGCTAGTCTCACTGGCAAACTCCAAAAGGGTTTTGCTCGTGGACTATACCGTAAAGCAGGTAATATCAACCAAGAAATCGGACAAAAAGTATCTGCACGATTAGTCAAAATAGCCAAACAATTTGGTGTCAAATATATAGTGTTTGAGCATCTTAAAGGTTGGCGACCCAGAGGAGGTAAAAAACGCTCTACCCTAAAACAACGCTTTCATGGATGGTTGCATCGTCGGATAGTCAATCTAACTGAAATGAAGTGGTCAGAATTAGGTGGAAAAGTAGTGTTTGTTAATCCTCGTGGCACTAGCAGCTATGCTTATGATGGCAGTGGAAAATTAAAAAGAAGTAATCAAAATTACGCTCTAGCACGATTCGCTAATTCAAAACTTTATAATGCTGATCTTTCAGCCTCTTATAACATTGGTGCTAGAGGCATTCTTAAACTCTGTGGTGGAAACAGCCCAGAGGTAGGGCAAGGTAAAAATTCCTGTCCGTCACCTAGAAGTCGGGGAACGCTTTCAATGTTATGGGTAGTGCCATCAATATTGTAGAGCAGGATACTCACACTTCGCCCCAAGGCAAGTGTGAGAGGCTTCATTTACTAACTTGCTATTACTATCTTATGCCATACTACTGTACGCCGACTGCTCTTCCTCCTGGAAGCTCTGAACCAATAATCGTGCGGATTTTAATCGGCGCATCTTGTTCAAGAGGTTCCCAACCAACTTCATAACCTGCTTCCCATGCTTGTTTTCTAGCTTCACGAAAGGCCTCAAAACTGTCTGGTCTGACAATAAATGCTAAGTAGTCTTTTTTGGCATTAGACTTTGATAAAACCTGTTGATAAGCGGAATTGGTCGCAGTTAATCGATTAGCTGCCTCGCCAATATTATTGGACAGGGGTTCAAATAGCAATGATACTCCCTGGTCTACTGTTCTCACTCGATAGCTATTTGTATCGACTCTAAAGTTGCTTTGACGACCGAGAATACTCAATAAGCAAGACTGATAATTACTCAGGCTCACTGGGTCGCTACCAGGTGGCTTGTTACAGTTAGGTAGGCTGCCTGATAGCTCAAGTTCCTGGTTTCTAATTTGACGTAAATTAAGATAACTTACTTTATTATTCTGGATTTCAAACCACAATGGTTCTTTATTCGTGGTCGAAGCAAGAGGAGTCTGAATTGTGAGGTGGGTTTTAGGAGCGCCTCCATTAGCAGACAAGCTAGCAAACAAACTGACAAAGATCAAGACACCAACAATGTTAGTCAGAACATCTAAAAAAGAGTCTAGGTTTTGACTAGCATTCGGCATTTTGCGTCTAACTCTGTTTCTCATGGGGTTATATTTTAGATCTTAAATAATAATATTTTTTAATTTTCTATCTTCAGTTCTAAACCATATTCTAAGGGTTCATAGCCAATATCTATTCCCTCTCCCCGTACCAATTGACGCGCTTTATCAAACATTTCTAAGCCATCGGGACGAAGAACTAAAATTAGATATTGCTTGTTTTTATTTGCTTTGAGATTAGCAATGGTCTTTCTTAAAGTGGATTTTTCATCATACAATTCTGTTCTGGGAGCAAACTGTTTACTCGGATGTAAAACAAAACCATCCTTACGAGCTTCGATATAGACAGGAGTTTTATTGCGACCAGAATAGATCGAATTCTTCTTGCCATTAGACCCCTGACTATTTTCATCTGTTTTAGCGACGATCACCGCTTCTTGAGGTTCTCCAGCTTGAGTAGTTAAAACAATAATCAACAGAACTAGCGTGCCAATAGTACAGGCGAGGACGGAGAGAAAAGGGAACAGTTCGACCTCTGCTTGCTGTTTGCGAGATATGTTACGTCTGGACATGGTTTAGTCTAGCTAGGTAAAAGCAAATTTTATAATGGTTATCTAGAATTTTGATCGCGATCATGCTCGACAAATGTAATACGACGAGGTTTATTGAGCTGTTGCAGGACAGGTTGTATTTGAGTCAGATAATCTTTAATTCCTGATAAGACATTTTCTAGTTGAGACGTTTGTTCGAGGGAAGCAAAACTCCTTTCTACACCAGGTTGAATACTGGAGAAATCGGGCATTTTTCGAGTAGCAGCCTCTAAAGAACCGATTCTGGTTTCTAAAATTTGAGCTGCTTTTTCCAATTGCTGACTAATACCTCGAGTTTGAGCATTGAGATCTTGAGCTGTTGCTATATTTTTGCTTCTGATATCTTCCACCACCAATCTGATCTGCTGTACTAATTCTTGATTAATTTTTTGCTGTTGAGTAAAAAAAGTGAGAAACTCTTGGCGATCGCGATTTGCCTGTTCTCTGATATCTCCTACCTGAGTGACAACCTGAGAACTAATCCCATAGACTTTGCTGACCTCGCTCAAAAATCCTTTGGAAAGCTTGTCTGAAGCCTTTTCTGCATAGCTATGGGCTGGATCGATCAGGGCTTCGGGGTTAGGGAAATGTTCTTTGATTGCTCCTGCTACTGCTCGATCGATCGCTGTGGAGTCTAACTGTTCATTTTTCTTGGTTAGTCTAGGCAGTAGTTTATCGTTGATAAAGACGTCAATGCCTAATAGCAGATTAGACTCATATTTTTCGACTAGGACTAAAGGAATCATGACTACGACACTGAGAAACAGAGCTAGTAGGGTAGTGTCAAAAGCTACCCCCAGGCTACTAGTCACTGTCCCAATCCCTTTTTTAATTAGCTCGACATCTCCAGAATTTTCGATAAATCCTGAAAAGCCACTAACCGCACCACTGATCCCAATAACTGTACCGATAAATCCTAGTAAGGGAATTGCCCAAACCAAGATGCGCGGGAAGGAATAGGAGGATTCGGAATTGTTGGCATAGAAGGCAGAGTCATCTAAAGCAAATTCATTGGCAGCCGTGCGATCGCCACTTTTAATATAGGCTTTAAGCACTCGTCCGCAACGAATGGCAACTAAGTTACCGTCTTTAATTAACCTTTCCTGAAAGTATTCTACTTCGTGGGCGTCAGGACGTTCTAGGGGTATATGGTCGGCAATCCAGATTTTTCGTAGGGCTTGATGTTCTTTGCTCAGCAGCAAAAACTTCATGACGACAGTAGCAATTACTATAGCAGCTAAGGCCACCGACAGATACTGAATAAAACCTCTCTCAAAGAGCAAGATGCCAATGTACGATTGTCTAATAGGTGGAATAATTCCCACTATTAGATAAGTGACCAAAAAAATGGCTACTGATGCTAGCGATAGGATGACGAGATTAATGTTTAATTCCTGACGTTGAAGATCGGAAATGCGGGATTTTTTAGGTTTAAGGTTAAGCTTATTCATAAATTAGGGGTTAATTGTGGTTAATTACTGCTTTGTGTCTATAAGCTCACGGTTTAGTCCGCAATAGCTTAATAGTTTAGAAGTTAGTTAAATCAACGTCATACCTTGGTTAGTTTAGTCTTTAACGGTGGGCATAAGTTGCTGGGCAAGATTGATATATTTTATTTAGCTTTAGATATTAGAATAATTTATCTGAGTTAGATAGTGCGTAATTTGGTCGACAATAAAATACTTTAGCTTTATTTTTCGTACCAAATTTTGGTAAAAAAGCTGAAGATAATTGCTAATTTTACTCGTCACCACAGGATTAACGAAAGCTAGATTTAAATAATTAGCCGAAAAAATATTGATTATTTATCAAAATTTTATAGACAGCATTCAATAAATCAAAAATCTACTTAAGGCGATGCCGAAGGCTAGGCGGACGTGAAGCTAACCCTTTAGGGAATCCTTTAGGGGAGCCTAATCGCTAAGTTAGTAAAAAGCCTAAAAGTATATATTTGCATATATATACGTAGATCGTCGCTGGCTACTTGGAAGAATTGGCATGAGATTTAACTTGCCCCAATATTTATTACAAAACTTAATATTTACCCGATAAAAACGCAAATGCTCTTTTAAACCTTTTTTGAGCGCTAGATGGCATAGAGAATTAAAATTATGGTTTTTAAATACAAAAATAATACTTAAGGCTTTATAGCTTTTATTAAATAGGCTTATAAAGATTACAAGGCTTTTTTGCTGATGATTATTCAGTTGATGATTGAAAATTTTGGCAATATCATAGCTTTTGATCCTTAGTACAAGGACAAGAGGCTGTTACTTCAACAGCTGAGAAAATTTTTAGTAGCTAAAGTAAAGATTGTAGAGGAAAATATATGTCATCGATCGTAGTAAATATTGATGTTAACGATTTTAACGGTGAAGGATTAGAGATTATTGGAACAGAAAATGCAGACATTCTGTATGGCACTAATGATGGTGAACTAATGAGTGGTTTAGCTGGAGATGATAATCTTTCAGCTAGTGATGGAGATGATTTTATTCTTGGTGGTGCTGACAACGATACTATCGGCGGTGGCGACGGTAACGACAGTATCTTAGGAGGAACAGGTGGCGATCTGATTTTTGCCTATACAGGAGATGATGTGGTTTATGCTGGTGATGGCAGCGACATTATCCGTGGTGGGGAAGGTTCAGACATTTTGTTTGGCGGAGAAGGCAAAGACAACTTTGTTTTTGACCTAGAAAACTTTGCTGATGGTTCAATTGATACTATCGCTGATTTTGATATTGATGAAGATCAAATTGCTATTCAAGGTCTATCAGGAAGTAACGATGTGAGCTATGATACTGCCACTGGGATAGTTTCTATAGATGGTGAAGAAGTAATTAAGTTTGAAGAGCTAGATGCTTCTGTAAATTCTACTGAAGATTTTGAATTACTCTAAATTAAAATTGCGTTGAGTTTGCTAATTAAATCATCACTATTTAGTTAGCGATCGATAGCAATGAAGTTTTGAAACGGCGCATAATTGTGCCGTTTTTTTATTTTAAATCTATTAGGCAATCGCTATTTTGATAATTAGCTTTGAGCTAATAAGTAGATATTCGTCAATTTAAGTATATTTACGATTGTTGTCAATCAAATTGATTGATATTGTATAAACTATAAATATTATTTAATTTAAATGCTAAGTAAATTCTTGGGTTTTGTAACTTGAAAGATTGAGTAACAAACTATGGTTGCGTTTAATCATATTTTTAGCGCCTCAATAACCATTTACTACTCAATAAGTAATCTCATTACTCTATGGTGAGCTATTAACATCAAGCCAAACTGTAGTGATGAATAAAAAAGAAACGCCTCATCTTTCATTGAAAGGTAGAGTAACGGATGCTCAGAATTCTTCAAATCTTAATTTGGATCCCCATACATCGAGTCCACAAGCTAAGCGATCGGCAAAAATGTCCCATAAGTCTTTAGAGTCTGATTTGAGTAACTCAGGTTTGATCCATGTTTCCGCCGACGGCAACAGCATTAAACTGGAATCTCAGCCAAGTGAACAATTTGTCTTATT
>JBDKJC010000176.1:0-6781 GCA_039796815.1 Cyanobacteriota bacterium
TTACCTCCTTTAGACCCAGAGAAAGTAATTGAAGAGTATCTAAAATACGCTGAATACCTCAAGCCATTTGTCGTAGATAGTTCTCTCAAAATTTATGAAGCAGTAAACGAGAAAAAAAATATTCTCTTTGAAGGAGCGCAAGGAACTTTACTGGATTTAGATCACGGTACTTATCCTTATGTTACTTCTTCAAATCCGATCGCTGGCGGAGCTTGTGTCGGCGCTGGAGTCGGTCCTACGACTATCGATCGCGTAATTGGTGTCGCCAAAGCCTATACTACCCGTGTCGGTGAAGGTCCATTCCCCACAGAACTGAATGATCGGGTTGGTCAGCTATTAGGGGACTTAGGGGCAGAATTTGGTACGACAACAGGTCGCCGTCGTCGCTGTGGCTGGTTCGATGCTGTGATCGGTCGTTATGCAGTCAGAATCAATGGTTTGGACTGTCTAGCCATTACCAAGCTGGATGTCCTAGACGAGCTTGAAGAAATCAAGGTCTGTGTCGCTTACGAAATTGATGGCGAAATTTGCAATCATTTTCCGACTAATGCTAGTCACTTTGCTAACTGTAAGCCAGTTTATAAAAGCCTGCCAGGTTGGCAGCAAGATACTAGTGGTTGTCGTTCTCTAGCTGATTTACCCAAAAAAGCGCTGACTTATCTTAAGTATCTAGCCGAATTAATGAAAGTGCCGATCGCGATTGTTTCAGTGGGTCCAGGTCGCGATCAGACAATTATTGTCGAAGATCCTATTCATGGTCCAAAAAGAGCCTTACTGGATGCAGATGGTGTTCCTGTTGAGTAAGCGGGGTAAACCCAACTTAAAACCATATTAACCATCATATTAACCATATTTAGTTACTATCAATTCAACCAACGACTATGAACATTTCAGTAGAATGTAAATCCCGTCCAGAAGGGAGTAAGCCAAGAGCTTTGCGCCGTGAAGGATTAATTCCCGCAGCTTTATACGGTCATGATGGAGCTAATTCAATTTCTCTCACAATTCCTGCCAAAGAAGCTCAATTATTATTGAGAGAAGCAGCCATAAATAACACCTTGATCGATCTCAGCGTTCCTGATATTTCTTGGAAAGGCAAGGCTTTGATTAGAGAAGTGCAGGCTCATCCTTGGAAAAGAACTTTACATCATCTAAGTTTCTTTACTGTTTCCGCTAAACAACAGGTAGAAATTGTCGTGCCTGTTGTTTTAACTGGTAAAGCTGCTGGAGTGAAAGAAGGTGGTATTGTCGATCAGGTTATGACTGAATTGAAGATTGTCTGTGCTGCCGATAGTATTCCTGAGTCCATTGAGATTGATGTTACCAACTTTGAGATTGGTACTACTCTTCATGTAGGAGAAATTGTCTTACCTGCTGGTGTGGAAGTCTTAGACGATCCTGAGCGCATAGCTATTTCAATAGTTCTACCAGCAAAACCTGTAGAGACAGAAGATGCTGAAGCCACAGAAGCGAGCGAACCAGCAGCAGAAAAAGCTAAGGAATAATTTCAACTGTAAATAAATAGAATTAATTGAATATCGCCAGAGACTAAAATTAGCTCTCTGGTTTTTTAGTTGCGATTGATTATTTGTGGGTATTTAATCTACACCATCAAGGTGACTTAACTGGAGATTGATGCAGAATTAAGCGATTTTTTCCAGGATCATAAGCATAAATTTCTCTTCCATGGGACGCTTCAATAATTTCTCCAGGAGGTGGATAACCCAGAGCTGAAATATGAGCGATCGCCTGTACTAAATTCTCAACTTCTAGACAAAGACTCATACTGCTACTCTGATTACTAAATTCTGCTTGGCGTTCAGATTTAGGTTGAAAAATACCGAGCCGAAGTTTTTTTAGTTGAAATTCTGCATAAGTCGGCGGTTGATAAATTGTCGGCTTTTGGTTTAAAAGCTGAGTATAAAAATCTACCATTAACTCTATTTTATCTGTAGAAATAGTTACAAAAATTTCAGCATAATTTAATTTCATTTAATCTTAAGTTAATTAATTAATTTGCTTAAGGAAAACTTTAAAATCTGTAAGTATTAGGTATACTATTTATCAATTTATCAGTTTATTAGTTGTCTCTCGATCTTCTGATGTATGTTTGTATTGCTACTTAGATTGTCTAAGTAGATACCGTGACTTTTAGTTCCCTATCTGCTATATTTATTGGCATTATAATACAGTTTTAAAATTAATCTATCAGTAAAAGACCCCAAGCTAATGATCAAAGTATTGATAGTAGATGATCAAAAAACAGTTCAAGAAATTATCAAAAACTATATTGAAGCTGACCCTGGTTTAAAGCTGATTGGTTGTGCCAACGACGGTAAGGAAGCGCTCGAGTTAATCAAAATCCATCATCCACATGTAGTATTAATGGATATTGAAATGCCTGTCATGGATGGACTAGACGCAACTCAAATTATTTCCGAGCAGTTTATCAATACAAATGTTTTAATTATTAGTGTTCATAATGATGACACTTATTTAGATGCTGCTTTGCAAGTGGGTGCAAAGGGCTATCTTAAAAAGAACACTCCTGAAAAAGAGTTGATTAATGCCGTTTATTCTGCCTATAAAGGATATTTTCAGCTTGGTCCAGGTTTGTTGGAACAGTATCTTTACAAAGCAACCCAATCTCAGTCCAACTCTCAGGAAATAGAGCAGCTTAAATCTGTGATTTTACAGCAGTCAAAGTTACTCGATAATTTGAATCATGATCGAGGAAATCAGCGAAGAAACGTTGGCAATAATAGCTCAAAGAAATATGACAATAGCAAATTTTCCCTGGAAAATAGGTGTGCTAACTTAGAAAAACAGGTGTACCATATTTCTAATCATTTAGATAAACTGAACAAGAAAGCAATTCTTAACCAGCAGCTTAGTATTCTAGTAATTTTAAGCTGTGCCTTTGTTGTCATTGGTCTTTTGCTATCGATCTTGATGTAATCTTAGTTTTAATTAAGCTTTGTAGCCAAAAGAAACAACCATTATTTTCCCAGAAGCTTAACTGCGCCAATCCCGCCAAAATACAAACCTAATACCGCTCCTGCTAATAAAGACTGGGTTAAGGGATCTGTTGAAGGAGTCAATACTGCTCCCATAATCACCGAACCCAGAACTACATAACGCCAACCCGCAAACATCTGCGCCGAATTAACAATTCCCAGAAAGCCCAAAATAAGTTGTACGACAGGAATTTGAAAAGCTAATCCAGTACTAAATAGCAACAACAAGACAAATTCAAAATACTTATCGATTGACCAAGACTGCTGAACTACATCGCTACCGTAGTTGATAAAGAAATTTAAAGCAGCAGGAATTAAGGCAATATAGGCAAAAAATAACCCAGCAAAAAATAAAATACTAGAGCCAAAAATCACGGGAGCGAGTAGCCGACGTTCTTTTCTGGTAAGTCCTGGTAAGACAAATTGCACAATTTGGTACAAAATAAAAGGGCTTGCCAACACCATCCCACTATAGCCAGCCACTTTAATTGAAACAAAGAAAAACTCTCCTGGAGCTAGCTGAAGAAATTGAACTCCTTGGGCGGGTACTTCTAAAATGCGTACTAGTGGTCTGACAAAAATAAAACAGCCTAAAGCAGCGATCGCCACTGCAATTAAAGCATAAAATAGTCGCAACCGTAGTTCTTCTAGATGATCGAAGAGAGACATCTCCACTTCTCCAGGAAGCTCATTGAGATAATCTTCTTGTTCTTCAACAGAGGTTTTTAAATTGGATGAGGACATATTAAGAGCAGGGGCGACTAAAAACTGTTTATTAAGCGCTAGATTACTTTAAATTATATCTTCCCTACCCATCTCTAAATTAAGTAAAAAAGCGAAACAGCTCAAAGCATGATGGGATCATGATTATCTAGCCAAGATTTGAGCTATACAAGTATGTTTTTTCCTAGATGTTTCGATTTTAAATTTGCAATTGGACGCAATTTAGAACTAGGATACTCGAAGATAATTTTAGTCGAGCAAAAGGATGATGAATAAGCTAAGTAAAATATTTCTAGCAATTTTACTGTCAACACTATTATTATCTTGTAGCGATGAAGGCTCCAGTAATACTGAGGCTGATGGTGGTAGTAGCGAAGATATCGTTAACAGTGAAGATAGTGAAGATGCCACTGTAGAAACTTCTGATGGTGAAGATGGTGACGCTGGTGATGTCACTGTAAACAGTGATAGCGACAATGTAGAAGCTGTTGGTGGTGATGCTACTAACGGTGGAGATGGTGGTGATGCCACTGTAGAAAGTGATGATGGCAATATAGAAGCTACTGGTGGTGATGGTGGCGATGCTACTAATGGTGGTGATGGTGAAGATGGTGAAAATGTCGTCGTAGAAAGTGATGATGGCAATATAGAAGCTACTGGTGGCGATGGTGGTGATGCTACTAATGGTGGTACTGCTGGTGATGGTGGTGATGCCACTGTCGAATGATGAGCGAGGCGATATAAATTCAGATTAAGTTCGATCTAATTGCGATCGCCACTGATACTCAATACTGTTCGGATAAGCATCTTAATTAATTAGTTGTGTTTGGTCAAAGATAAAAGGTAGATAGTTATTCCCTTCCCCTTTGCTCTTTACCCCTTTACCAAACCTCATAGATTGCTTAATACTTGTTAACTGAACAGTATTGCACTGATATCCAGGGATTAATAATGCTATCTTGCTTAAAGTTAATTGTATTATGTGACTTGAGGTAATTTATGGCGAAATATGATGTATACGCTCTGGGAAATGCTCTATTAGATATTGAGTTTGAAGTATCACCAGAAGTATTACAAAACCTGGAAATTGAAAAGGGTGTGATGACTCTTTTAGACCAAGACAGCCAGGATAAAATTGTCAGTAATTTAGCGAACTATGACCAAAAACGCTCCTGTGGTGGTTCGGCGGCCAATACTTTAATTGCCATCAGTCAGTTTGGCGGTAAAGCATTTTATTCTTGTAAGGTGGCAGATGATGAACCAGGCAAGTTTTATACCCAGGATTTAATTGACTGTGGTGTAACTACCAACCTAGAAAGCCAAGTAGCAAAGTCAGGCGTAACAGGTAAATGTCTGGTATTTGTGACTCCTGATGCCGATCGCACGATGAATACTTTTCTCGGGATTTCGGGGGAATTTAGCGATGCTGAATTAGTACCTGAAGCGATTAAAGAGGCTGAATATACTTATATTGAAGGTTATTTAGTCAGTGGAGAAAGCAGCAAACAAGCGGCAATTAAAGCTAGAGAAACTGCTCAAGCTGCGGGAAATCAAGTAGCCTTCACCCTGGCAGATCCTAATATGGTCAAATTTTTTAAGTCTGGACTGTTGGAAATTATTGGCTCAGGAGTAGACTTACTGTTTACAAATGAAAGCGAAGCTTTGTTGATGGCAGATACCGAAGATTTTACCGAGGCGATTGAGTATTTGAAAACTTTAGCCAAAAGATTCGCCGTGACTCGTGGCGCATCGGGTTCAGTAGTTTTTGATGGTGAACAGCTAATTAAGATTGAGCCATTTCCTGTGAAGGCGATCGATACTGTAGGTGCAGGAGATATGTATGCAGGGGCTTTTCTCTACGGCATCACAAACGGTATGAGTTATGCAGAGGCAGGGCGTTTAGCATCTTTAGCATCTTCTAAGATAGTTACTACCTTGGGCGCACGGATGAAAACCGCAGAAGTGCAAAATTTGTTGAATCAAGCAAAAGTAGCTTAAGGCTTTGAGCATGGCACTGCCATGCTCATTATATTACTTACTGTATTATATTAAGCAAGGATAATTACTTTAAATGAGGTTATTCCCTAATCTCCTACTAGCGCATCTTCTAATTAATTTGACCTACCTACTTATTTAATTTCGCCTAGCTACTTAGCTTGGGCGATCGCATTATCTCAAATCAAAAAATCTCACTTAAATATAAACTAAACCCAGGTAAAGAATCTTCCCCTGATAAAGTTGTGGGCTTATTTAAGATTTCTACTTGCTGCCCAACTCTATATATTTCAACTATTTTTGCTTCAGGTTCAATTAACCAACCCAGTTTTACGCCATTATCTAAATACTCCTGCATCCTCGCGCGTTCACGGTTAAACCGCACCGAGGCCCTTGCGCCTTTCGTCGGCGCGGGGTCGCTCGTCATTTTAGCCTGTAAGTCTTCGTATCTTTGATTTTTTAAATCATTAGGGCTTACTAGCTCGATCGCAAAATCAGGAGCAATAGGAGGAAATCCTCGTTTTTCTTGGAGTGTTAAAGTATCCCAGCGTTCTAATTTAACCCAACTAACATCAGGACTTCTTCTCGCACCATTGGGTAAAACAAATACTGTAGAAGAATCAAAAGCTTTTCCTAATCTCGTCTGACGATTCCAAATTCCAAGATCGATGTATAGATTAAAGTTCTTTTCTCCAGCTTCTCCACCAGTGGGACTCATAACAATTAATTCTCCATCCTTAGTTAACTCCAGTCGTGTTAGCTGTTCGGTATAAGCTAGTTGCTCGAATTGTTCTGGAGTTACTCTGAATCCCTTGGGAATAGCGATCGCTTCCATTGTTCTCTTTTTTGACGGATGTCTTTAGTTATTATTTTAAACCTTGTGAGCAAGAAGAAATTGAAAGCCTAGAGCTAATAATCTACCAAGGATTGCCAATTAAGGTAAATCCCCCCCAATAATAAGGATGAGTGAAGTCTTGATTTTGCCCATCCGAGCTGATTTGAGCTAGATCGACTGCTACATCTAAGCCTTTGATTTGAGAGTCTTT
>JBDKJC010000177.1:0-6774 GCA_039796815.1 Cyanobacteriota bacterium
ATTTTGACTACCTGAAGGCGATCGCGTAAAGTTGCGCCAACCTGTTCGAGAATTGGGGTCATCATTTGGCAAGGACCACACCAGGTAGCGTAAAAGTCTACTAAAACAGGGACATTAGAACTTTCTAAGAGATCTTCAAAACTGGAAAATTGCTTTTTAACTGCCATAGCGATCGCCTAATATATTACTTACTAACTGGGTCACAAGAGAAAATTAGTCTAACAGACTGGTTAGCCTATATGATAGCTAAGTTAATGGGAAAGCTAAGTAATTTTAGTAATTTTATTTAGCTTGTGAAGCTTATTTTAGAGAGGCAAGATATGGAGTTACTGCCAGAGAATTTACAGAATTTAAAGGATAAGGTTGCCATTGTTACAGGTGCTTCCAGAGGAATTGGTAAAGCAGCAGCGTTGGCGTTAGTTAGTCAAGGGGCAAAAGTAGTAATTAACTATGCTCGCTCTAGTGATGCAGCAGAAGCCACAGTTAAAGAAATTACTAATGCGGGAGGAGAAGCGATCGCTCTACAGGCTGACGTTTCCCAAAGCGCCGAAGTGGATAATTTAATTAAAACCACTATAGATCGATTTGGGCGCATTGATGTTTTAGTTAACAATGCAGGTATTACTAAAGACACTCTCTTGTTACGGATGAAACCCGAACAGTGGCAGGCCGTAATTGATCTTAACCTAACTGGGGTGTTTCTCTGTACTAAAGCCGTGAGTAAAATTATGCTCAAACAGCGTACTGGCAGAATTATCAATATTGCCTCAGTAGCAGGACAAATGGGCAATCCAGGGCAAGCTAACTACAGTGCCGCCAAGGCGGGCGTAATTGGTTTTACCAAAACCGTGGCTAAAGAATTAGCCAATCGTGGAATCACGGTGAACGCAGTTGCCCCAGGATTTATTGAAACGGATATGACCCACGATCTAGAATCAGAGGGCATTATTCAGTTTATTCCCTTGGGTCGCTACGGCAAACCTGAAGAAGTGGCGGGAACAATTCGCTTTTTAGCTTCAGACCCCGCAGCAGCTTATATTACAGGACAAGTCTTCAACGTTGATGGCGGGATGGTGATGGCATAGAAAGTAGAAAGTAGCTAAAAAGCTAAAAACTGGTTGCGATCGCGTTTAACAGACATCTGTATTAATCTGGAATAATTGACTATTTAGTAACAATGGCAGTAATCAAGCCTTTATTGATACTAGATTCAATTTTACTAAAGCCGATCGCCTCAAATTGCTTGTCTATCCATTGTTTAGATAAACGAAGTTTTCTGTAAAAGCTTTTGTTTAACTTCCAGCTGTCATTGTCTTTCTTATACACAAGATCGTGAATTTTAACTGTATTTGGTTCGTATTCTAAGAAACAAGTAAAGATGATGTTTTCATCACTTTTGACAGGAATAAATCGATCCAATTCTGACAGTTCGGTTGAAAGATCTCGCAAGGTTATAATAAATTTTCCCTTGTCCTCTAGTGAAGCAAAAACCTTTTCAAAAAGTAGAGTTACTTTAGCTTTTGATTCTACATGAACAATGGTATCGGTCATACAAGTAATTAATTCTGGCTTTCTCTCAATGTATTGCTCAAAATTAATTAGGTCATCTTGAATCGTTGTAATGGGAAGTTTACTAGAGTTTTCTTTTAATTCATTGAGTAATTTTGGCTCCAAGTCAATTGCTGTAACAGAAAAACCTATCTGAGCTAGAGGGATTGACTGAAATCCACATCCAGCACCAAGATCGATTGCGATTCTCGAACCTATGGGACTTATATTATGAGCTTGAAAAAATTCTAGATTCTTACGAGTACCATGCTCAAATCCACCGAACATCCAAGAATAAACATCTGCAAGAACTTGGTTGTAATGTTCTGATACTGTGTTCATACTTATTTAGTTTAAGGTTTCAATCATTATCTCATTTGGCAAGAGATTGTTGAAAGATAAGACTTTGGTGATTTGAGTAAGTACAACGTGAGAATCTAGAATTTCTCCCAGAAATTAGTCTACCAATTATCCATGGCTACAGGTAGTTGTTCTTGAATTCGTCGGGCTAAGTCTTCGGTGGATTCGGAGTTGCGTAGCACCATGGTAGTGGTTTCGTTGCGCTCAAAGCCAATGCGTTCGTAAAAACTTTGTTGATGGGTGGTAGTTAAGTAAACTCTTTCAACTTTACTCATCATTGGATGCGACAGGACAGTTTGTACGAGCTTTCTACCCAAACCTACTCCTTGGTAATCGGGGTCAACAACTACATCCCAGATGCCAGCACGATATATTCCATCCGAAGTTGCTCTAGCAAAACCAATTAAGCGATCGCTATCCCAGACAGTGACTACAGGATTGCTATTGGCGATCGCCATTTTTAGATCGTCCATATTTCGCGATCGCGCCCAAAAAGCAGTTCTGACAAATAAGTGTTGCAGTTGTTCAAAATCTACTTTTGATTTATCGACACAAAACTGAATATGACTACAATCCATTATGATTACTACCTATTTCTATTGTTGCCAGAAAAAACCCTGACGATCGCGTTTTAAATTAGCTTATTTATTTTTTATCTGGTGTGATCCCAGACAATAGTTACGATTTTCAGTGTTTTTAAAATACTATCGTTATTTTTGCAAATTTTTGGTTAATTACGAACTATTTTATCGCTATTTCCTGACATTCTAACTCGTCGATCGCGAGCTGCACATGGGGTAAATATTTAACTGGTTGATGAAAGATCGTAGAATACCATGTCTGCATAAGGATTTTGTTTCGTTGCCAAAAGACGCGTTTGCCAATTACCTACGTGAAGTTCTAATTGATGATGATCGGGATCTAAAATGTATAGCGAATCTCCTTCACTGGTATTTTCTTGCCATAGTTTGAGATTAAGTTGCTCAATATTTTGTCGGCATTGGCGCAAAAATTCTGGCGAAACACTGAAAGCAATATGAGTGTAGTTCGCAGCTTTGGAGCGATTGCGTAGGGTCGGCTTTGCCTCATCGCCATTTAGACTTAAACACAGCCACAAATCACCCGCGAGTAGATATGCACCTTGTTTCCATCTAGCCAGGGGTTTACAGCCTAAAGTTTGAGTATAAAAGTTAAACGATGTTTCCAAACAAGAAACTGATAAAGTAAGGTGGTTTAATCCTTGCAACATAAAGTTTAAAGATTCATTGCTTTTGAGCTTATAGCTTACAGCTTTGCTCGTTTACTGTTTATATTCTGGCTAATAATTTATATGATTACGATCGCTTTACCCAAAGGTGCTTTATTAAAAGACAGTATCGAGCTATTTAAGAATTTAGGCTTAGATTTTAGTGCGTTCCTCGATAAAAACAACCGTCAACTACAAATTACCGAGCCGACAAATACTGCTAGAGCTTTACTGGTAAGAGCGCAGGATGTTCCAGTATACGTAGAATATGGTCAAGCACAGTTGGGTATTGTCGGTTATGATGTGCTGCGAGAAAAACAGCCAGAAGTGGCTAATCTAGTCGATCTAAAATTTGGCTATTGTCGCTTATCAGTAGCCGTACCCGCTAGTAGTTCCTATCGTCGTTCGGTAGAATTGCCTCCTCACGGTAGAGTAGCCTCTAAATTTGTTAATTGTGCCAAAGAATATTTTGACGGTATTGACTTACCTGTAGAAATTGTACCTTTGTCTGGTTCTGTCGAGCTGGGCCCAATTACAGGAATGTCTGAAGCGATCGTCGATTTAGTTTCGACAGGTAAAACTCTTCAGGAAAATGGCTTGATTGAAATTGATGTGTTATATCAAAGTAGTGCCAGACTAATTGCTCATCCCCTCAGCTATCGTTTAAATCGAGATAATATTAATGACTTGGTATCTAGGTTTAGAAGTTAGCTATTCTAAATTTATTAGTTATATCAAGTCCACTTATTTACTTCTTATAAAATTTTTGTCCCAAACTAAGCGGGATAAACGTCTTTGCGTCTTTGCGTCTTTGCGCGAGTTTTAATTTGAAATCATGACCATCGCTTCAACCAAGCCTAGAAAAGTTAAAAATCAAGATAATGACTGGCGATTATTCCTCAAGCTAATTCCCTATGCCAGCAAAAGTAAGGGAACTTTAATTATTTGTTTAATCTTATTAATACCTTTGGCGGTAGCGGGTTCAATTCAACCGTTGATTGTTGGTCAAGCTATATCCTTGCTGAAAAACGAACCAACCTGGAGTTTTTTGAATGGAGTATCTGACAGCCAAGGAATTAATCTGTTATCGGGGTTGTTATTGCTCACGATTTTAATCAGACTGATGTTTGCCTCAGTTCAAGGTTATTTAGTGCAAAAAGTTGGTCAAGAAATTACGGCGGAAGTTCGACAGGATTTATTTAACCACGTTACTTCTCTAGCTTCCAGCTTTTTTGACCGCACTCCCGTCGGAAAATTAATTACGCGCATTGCTAGTGACGTAGAAGCGCTGGGAAATGTCTTTGCTAGTGGCGCAATCGGAGTAGTGAGTGATTTTGTCTCCATTGTGGCGATCGTGATCGTGATTTATGCGACTAACTGGAGGCTGGCATCAATTTTGGTGTTCATGCTGATTCCCGTGACTGCCTTAATTATTTATTTTCAACAACAATATCGTAAGGCTAACTATTCTGCCAGAGAAGAACTTTCTCAACTCAACTCGATGCTGCAAGAGAATATAACGGGAATAAATATTGTTCAGCTATTCCGAAGGGAGAAATATAACAGTGAGATGTATCGCTCAGTTAACGAACGCTATCGTTTAGAAGTCGATAAAACTATTTTCCATGATTCTGCTGTATCCGCCACCTTGGAATGGATTGCTCTAGTTGCGATCGCCGCTGTTCTCTGGTTAGGAGGTGTATTTGTACTGCAAGACACTATGACCTACGGTGCATTATCGGCATTTATTCTCTATGCTCAAAGGTTATTTAATCCACTGCGTCAGTTTGCGGATAAGTTCACCATGTTTCAGTCGGGATTTACAGCTATTGAAAGGATTACCGAACTTTTAAACGAACCAGTTGAAATTAGAGACAAGGTGATTACTATAGCGGAAGGACATCGCACTTTATTAACGACAGATGTAGATACAGATACTTTAACTGATTCCCGAACAGGGGAAATTCGTTTTGAGAACGTTTGGTTTGGTTATAAGCCAGATGAATATGTAATCAAAAACCTTGACTTTACCATTAAACCAGGAGAAAAGGTGGCGTTGGTCGGCCCTACGGGTGCAGGAAAAAGCTCGATTATTCGTTTACTCTGTCGGCTATATGAACCCAGTAAAGGTAGAATCCTGGTAGATGGCATTGACATTAAAGATATTCCCCAAGCAGATCTGCGACGCTATGTTGGTGTTATTTTACAAGAGAGCTTCTTGTTTGCAGGAGATGTTAAACGCAATATTACTTTGGGCGATAATTATTCCCTTGAAGAAGTTCAGCAGGCTGCCAAATTAGTTAACATCGATCGCTTTATCGAGGACTTACCTGATGGTTATGACACGGTGTTACGAGAAAGAGGTACAAATCTGTCAGGGGGACAAAAACAGCTTTTAGCCTTTGCTCGGGTGGCGATTCGTAATCCTCGCGTTTTGATTTTAGATGAAGCAACATCTAGTTTAGATGTCACCACAGAGGCTTTAATTCAATCTGCTCTAGACCAAATTTTGATTAATCGCACGGCAATTATTATCGCTCACCGTCTTTCGACAATCCGCAATGTTGATAAAATCTTAGTATTAAAGCGAGGGGAATTAGTAGAGTCTGGTAGTCATGATGAGTTACTAGCAACAGAAGGCTTATATGCCAGCTTGTATAAGTTACAGATGCTTGGTAACTAAAAAATGATGATGGCGATCGCTCAGCAAAGAAAAATTTATTTTTGTATTACAAAATACTAAAAGCAAGAATAAAAAGTGTACATTGCTGTTAAATGACTCTTCTGCAACCAATTTAATAATTAATAATTAATAATTATTAGCTATTTTGTACCAAACCTCAGTAGAATAGCTTTGTGTTATTTTTTAGCTCAAACCAATAGATCGAGCAAAATGATTGGAGAGGTGGCAGAGCGGTTGAATGCGGTAGTCTCGAAAACTATTTTAGGGTCAAACCTAACGGGGGTTCGAATCCCCCCCTCTCCGTAAGAGCATTAATGATTGATAGTATTAAGCAATAACAAGACTTCTATTTTGCCAATTTAATCATGTCTTAATAACCAAAATGCTGTAGTTGTCATCCCCGAATCATCAGGCTGAATTAACAGAAAATGCAATCCTTTACTAGCCTGTTTATTCTGTTCGTACTTCCTGGCAATTCCCTCAGCTTGTTCGGATTCAAAAGTATTAAATACCCAACGCTCTACTAAGCCAGTCTCTAAAATAAAACCGCCAGATTTACCAATTTCAGTAGGAATATAGTTAATAAAAGCGGGGATTTGTTGTTCAATCCAACGAGCAATTCCCATTGATTTTCTGCCACCATAAACTATAACTCCAGGAATAAAAATATCGGAGGCAAGATTTAAGTTAATTGGATAAAATTCTTGAGGAATGTTTTTAATGGGAATCGGGCGATCGCTAAATAAATCTATAATTTGTCCCGCAGCTATATTAGCGATTTGCCACTGATCGCCCCAAAGATTTTCAGGTAAAGCTTGTGGTGGCGATTTTTCTAGTAAAATAGGATTATAGTTAGGCTGCTGATATTTTTCTCTCAATATCTGTTTTAAAGCTGGAGTATTTCTAGTAGCTTCAACTTTGATGCCCAACTTGTCAG
>JBDKJC010000178.1:0-6759 GCA_039796815.1 Cyanobacteriota bacterium
TAATTCCTAAAGTTACAGTATTATTTAAACCGACAGGATTACCTACGGCGATCGCCCAATCTCCTACCTGAACCTCAGTAGAATTACCTAAAGGTGCAATGGGTAAATCTCCCGCTGGGTTTTCAATCTTAACTACGGCTAAATCGGTAACTTCATCAGTACCTTGAACTACGGCGGCAAATTCTCGGCCGTCCTTAAGGGTAACGGTCACGCGATCTGCTCCACTAACTACATGAGCATTGGTTAAGATGATACCGTCTTTTTGGGTGATAAAACCCGAACCCTGTCCTCGAACCTGTCTTTCTCTAGGCAATTGCGCCCCAAAGCGATCGCCAAAAAATTCCCGAAAAAAAGGGTCTTCAAATAAAGGCTCGGCTTGACTGGCAATAGTTCTTTCAGTATCGATGCGTACTACCGCAGGACCTGTGTTGGCTACTGCTGCTGCGACAAAACTGCCAGAGCTAGTGCTGACGGGTACTTGTGCCTGAACTGATTCGGTTTGGGGGGTAGTAGTCTGATAATTATTTACGGTGCTGTCTGGCGCTAAGGTATAAGCCTTAGAAGACATCACTCTTACAGTACTAAAAGTCAAAATAACTCCTAAAAAAAGTGCTATAGCGTGGCTAGCCACTTTACCTAGAAATCTCTTATTTTTCATTATTGATTAACTTCTATAGAATTTAATTATTGATGCTTTATTATCATAGCTCGACTAGAGATTGGACATCTGAGTTCCACTACTCACAATTATCCTGTAGTTTTCCAGGTTGTAATTTTACTTATCAGCTATCAGCGCGTAGTCGGTCAAAGGGCTAATAGCTGATAGCTGATAGCTGATAGCTGACAGCTTTTTGATAAACTGATTGGCAATAACTCCAGATAATTGATTGGATTGATGATCGATAATTCTCTATCCCCCAACTCTTACGCGATTGATTTTGGTACGAGTAATACAGCGATCGCCCGTTGGAATTTAGCTACTGGTAAAGCTGAACTGGTCAAACTCCCTAATTTGTCTCAGCAGCTTGGTTCTCAACCACCTTTGATTCCTAGTTTGGTTTATGTAGAAGATGCCACAGCAGGTAAGGTAATTGTGGGGCAGGCTGTACGCGATCGTGGTCTGGATTTGGCTAGTGATACGCGGTTTTTTGCTAATTTTAAACGCGGTATTGGCACCGAAATTCAGGGTTTTTTGCCTGAATTAGATGGGGTCAAGGTTTCTTTTGAGCAAGTGGGAGCGTGGTTTTTAAAGGAATTGCTGACCAGTCTTCAAGAAACAGTAGAGGAAGTTAAATCTTTGGTCTTGACTGTTCCTGTAGATAGTTTTGAATCTTATCGCCTCTGGTTGATGGGGGCATGTCAATCTTTAGCGGTGGAGCAGATTAGTATTTTGGATGAGCCTACTGCTGCTGCTTTGGGCTACGGTGCTGCCGATCTCCAGTCTTTACTGGTGATTGATTTTGGTGGGGGAACTCTCGATTTATCTTTGGTGCAGTTGTCTGCTGGCGTTGCTACTCGTGGTTATTTGCTCAAGTGGGGTCAAAAAATGTTGGGTCAAAGTGCTGCTCAAGCAAAAAATACGGCTAAAGTAATTGCTAAGACAGGAGATAATTTGGGTGGTGCGGATCTGGATAATTGGCTGGTGGATTATTTTGTCACTACTCAATCTTTGGAGCAGTCTAGTTTAACTACTCGTTTGGCAGAAAGGCTTAAGATTAGGCTTTCTACGGTTACTGAAGCTAAAGAGGTTTATTTTGATGATGAAACCTTAGAAACTTACGAACTTAGTCTAGATCGCGATCGCTTTGAGCAGATTTTGACTCAACAGGGTTTGATTGCTCGGCTGGATAATTTAATGGAGCAGTTATTACAGCAGGCTAAACGCCACGGAATCGCCACCACAGATATCGACGCTGTATTATTGGTGGGGGGATCGGTAAAAGTACCTATAGTACAGCATTGGGTGCGTCAGTATTTTAATGAAGTTCAGGTAAAGAATCAACTTCAGTTTGAAGCAATCGCCATCGGCGCTTTGCAAGTATCTCAGAGTATTGAAGTGCAAGATTTTCTTCACCATAGCTATGGTATTCGTTACTGGAATCGTAAAACTAATCGTCATGACTGGCATCCGATTATCGATCGGGGACAACCCTATCCTATGCCTCAAGTAACAGAGTTGGTTTTGGGGGCTTCAACTCCCAATCAAAGCAGTATTGAACTAATTATTGGCGAACTTAGTACTGAAACTAGTACTGAAGTCTTTTTTGATGGCGATCGCTTAGTTACACGCACGGTGACCAATCAAGAGCGGAGCGTACAACCCTTAAATGATAGTGAAGGAGCAAGATCTATTGCTCGCCTCGATCCTCCAGGAAATCCTGGTAGCGATCGCCTAAAACTGTTATTTAGTATTAATACTCAAAGATATTTATGTATTACCATTGAAGATTTGTTGACACAAGAATCTTTACTGAAGAATTACATAGTGGTGAAGTTAAATTGAGGAAACATACTGTAATATGTACTTATGTGAAAGTAAGTAAGAGTATAAACTATGTTTTCCAGTAATTTACGGCATATCTGCATATTTAAACGTTTGACGGCGAAAGCGACGCAGTGTAAAGCGTAATTAAACGTAATTAAATTATCTCAGTTGATACACTTCTATTTGGCTGATTATTACTAATTCATACTTTCATCAAAGGATGAAAAATTAATACTACATTTTAGTTTCTTGGTGTTTTTGCTTATTTGTGCATCAAATATAAATATTAATCGTAGATAAAGTTGCAAGTGTTGCAGTTGAGTAAATACCTTTCCCCAAAAAAAGATCTAGCAGAAACAGCAATGGATCATTCCCAAGTCAATATATTAAATATTCCCATCGACAGCATAGGTATGTATGAACTGCTCGATAACCTAAAGTATGGCGGAGTAGTGTTTACTCCCAACGTAGACCATTTGATGAAGCTACAAAAAGACCGTGAATTTTATCGAGTTTATCAGAATGCTGATTATCGAGTATGTGATAGTCAGCTAATCATGTATGCTTCCCGTTTTTTAGGTAAGCCAATTCAACAAAAAGTTTCAGGTTCGGATCTATTTCCCGCTTTCTATCAGCGCTATAGCCAAGACGAAAACGTCAAAATTTTCTTGCTAGGTGGCTTGGCAGGAGTTGCAGCCAAAGCTAGTCGGCGGATTAATGCGAAAGTAGGACGCAACATGGTAGTAGGTACTTATTCACCTCCTTTGGGCTTTGAAAGCGATCCTGTCGAGTGTCTGAAAATCATTGAAATTATTAATCATTCTGGTGCCAACGTTTTAGCGGTGGGAGTTGGCGCACCTAAACAGGAAAAATGGATCGATCGATATCGCTTAAGTTTGACTGAAATTAAAACTTTTTTTGCCATTGGTGCAACTATCGATTTTGAAGCGGGTAATCTACGTCGCGCTCCTGCTTGGATGAGTTCGGCAGGATTAGAGTGGCTTTATCGTCTGCTGTCAGAGCCTGGTAGACTTTGGAAGCGATATTTAATCGAAGATCTCGGTTTCTTTGTACTAATTTTTCGCCAGAAGCTCCAGATGAACCGTGAAAAAGCAAGTTATGTTCGTAAGAAAAATATGTTTGAATCTAGGTAAAGGGTTTTGCCCTAGCTATGACGCGAAGCTGACGCAAAGCTAACCCTTTAGGACAGCTATTAGCTATCAACTATTAGCTATCAGCTTCGATTACAAGAGCCTTGAAACCTTTTTTTTCTAATTGCGAGACAAAACCCATATTTAGTTAGTTAATCTTATCTGGGTTTCAGTAATTTTACTTGGATATTTAGTTAATCTTTGGCTTAGTTATTACATAAGTTGTCTGCCTTAATATTAACTTTAAGATCGTATTTAATTGTAAATATAACTTTATATTGTGGTTTACTTATTGGCAAATAAGACATAATTAAAGTCAAGGGATTTGTAGGGGAGAAATTAGAATGTTGGAAAGAATACTGTTAGCAGCTGTAATTACTTTTTGTGTTTATCTGTTTTTAAATTTGGGTAGTAAATCTTCAAGTAGTACCTCAATTAATACTGAACCAAGAGCAATTTCAGGATTTGTCCAGCGAATTGCATCAATTACTGGTTGAAAGATTATCTCAAGTATATAGCTAATAATTGAGAATTATTATTATAATTGCCGACAGTTATTCTTAAACGATCGAACTAAAGATTAGTTGTAGGCATTTTTTATTGCCAACTTTTATTGCCAATTTTGTAATTGCTGGTGATAACTTCTGAGTTGATGAGATAGACGATCTCGTTTAGTTTCAAATCCAGCTGCGATCGCAATTGAACTAATTCCTGTTAGTAAGCCGACTACCCATTTGAGAAAAGAGTAGGTAAATATTAAAATAATTAGTTGATATAAGACGGTTAAAACCAGAGTAATTGTGCCAGTAAACAAAAAGGCTCTAATTCTCAAACCTAAACCGCTTAAAATCAAGCAAAAGGCGATCGCTCCAGGTATTATGCCTGGTTGCTCAAATAAGGCAGTGATGCAAAAGATGCTGCTTCCCAAGAGACGCAAGTAGTGACGTAGTTGACGATGGTGTTGTAGATCTCGATCGAATTGAGCCAGATATAAAATTGACAGCCCGATCGTTCCCGCCACGAGAATTAATTGGGTGTTATGTTGGACGATAATGATTAATCGGATGACCAACCAGTTGATTAATCCTAGGCTGAGATAACTCCAGCGCATATTTTTTTGCGCATAAGCAATACGCACATAAAATAGAGCCGTAATTACTAAACTAAAATTAGAAATATCTTCTGCTGTAATTAGCGCCATCAAAGCAGGGATAATTAAGGCGATGCGTTGCCAGGGAGTCGCTCGCCAACCAAAGTTTGACCAGGGTATTTGATAGATTAATAAGGCTATAGAACAGGTAAAAACAAGTCGCCAAGGATCGAAAAGACTCAATTGGCTGATAATTAAGCGACTATAAATTACAGTGGCAGCAATTTCGACTAAGCCAACATATACCCACCAGTCACTATGTTGTTTCTGTTTTGCAGCACGATCGGGATCGACATCTCTACCCTGAATTACAGCATAAGCACCGAGACAAAAACCAGTAGCTATACTCACAGCAATTAAACTAGGAGTATTAGTTTCAATTGCGATTCCCGCAGCGATAACTTTTAAAATACTGCTCATTGCCCAATGAAGATGAGCGATCGCCACTACTTTAGATAAGCTGAGATTAAATAGAGTAGTTAACTCGCGTTGTCGATACCACCAAGCCAATAAACGGTAGCTAAAAGCGATCGCTGCTGCCACTAAGCTGAGAATTGTTAAACTATCGGCTACACTACCTCCCGATCTAGACTGCATTTGGTAAATAACCAATTCATAAATACCGCCAGTGATACCTACAAAGCCAAGATATTTAAATAGCCGATTAATTTGATAATTGTTCGGTTGGGTGTTAATTAAAATAAAAGCAGCACCTAGAGTTAATAATCCCGTATGGGCGTTAAAGGATGATAGTCGCCAGAAGATCCCCCAGGCTGCATATACCAAGGGGATATAGGATAAATTTAATCTTGCCCAGGGTGTATTAGATTGATTTAATAAGACGACAATTACCAAGGCTACTAAGCCGAGCATAATATTGCTAGTAGCCAAAACGAAACTGCTGCTGACAAACAGCCTAATTAATCCCCCAGCGAAAATGCTCCACAGCCAGGTGATGGTATATAAGACTAAGTTATTAGGTGATTGACGATAGCGCCAGAAAATAGCACCCATTAGTAAAGTAGTAGTGAAAAGATAATGTCCAAAATAGCGATCGATTTTCAGACTAGGTAGCGTGAAAGATAAAGCACTGAGAATTACTAAGGCGATCGCGATTAACACCATTGCCCAATAGTCTGCTGCTTGAAGATACTTGCTAACCAGCTTAAAGTTTTGACTTTCCCTACCTACTCCTAAAATACCAAAGGCGGTGCGCTGGGAAATATAGCCAAATTGCGGTGCATTACTAGATTTTAAGAGCCATAAACGTAGCTGATATAGCAGGAGAATAATTATGCCACCAACAGATAACCACTGTCGGTAATCGCTTAAATTGTTACCGATAAAAGGGTCGAATAAACTGGCAACCAGGGCGATCGCTAAACCCAAATGAATTATGGTTATCCTTATACGACGAAGATTAAAGGCATTCACAAACATCAATCCTGTAGCTGCAAATAAACCAAGCAATCTAGCTACCAAATGCTCGAAGATCAATACTTGAACTAGAATGAGGGCAATACAGCTAATTGTGCTAGCCAAACGGCGTTGCTTCAGATGGGGAGTATATTTAGCGATTAAAGATAACATTCCTGGTACAGCAAGCCAAATTAACCCCCAAAAAGAGGAGTTAGCTGCTGAAAAATAGATATAGCTAATCGCACTTAAAAACAAACCAAAATACCAACAGCTTTGCTTAGTTAAAGTCAAAACTTGACCGCGCTTTTGTCCGATCTGAGTCAGATAAAAACCCCATTCAACGATCGTCAAAATCAGCAAAATAATACTCCAGTCAGCTCGATCTAAGTTGGGAAAAATAACGGCGATCGCATTAACTAGGGTAATCAATCCCAATAGGTGAGTACAATAAACGAGACTGCTTCTCATTGGCTGACGAATTCGAGCAACATAACCCAAAGTAAGAGTTGATAACAGTAAATTTAGCGATCGCCAAGTAGGATTAGCTAAACTTA
>JBDKJC010000179.1:0-6748 GCA_039796815.1 Cyanobacteriota bacterium
AAATTGTTTTTAAAACCTGCTTGTATAATAAATAAATGTTCAGAATCAACTGTAGAGCTAATTGATTTTCCCAAAAAAACTTTTTATGAAGCAAGAAATTCCATCGATTTTAAACAAACTTCTTACTTAAACACAGAAATATTTTTTTGGTCTAGTTATAATATTGAAGAAGAGATAAGGTTTGCTTATATTCCACCTCCATATAATAATTTAGAGAAGTTTATTAGGCTATTTTGGTGGTTCTACTCTGCTGATAAATTTTTAATTATGTTTTTGGGTGCAGGTATCAAATTTGTCTTTTCGTCTAAATTCAAGACATTTTTACGTCGAAGAAAACAAGTTATGAGGAGTCAATTTATGAGTGGAGACAGACATATTAATACAGGTGGTGGTGACTACTATGAATCTATTAATACAGGTGGTGGTAATTATATCCAAGGAGATTACATTAACCTGAGTCAAGATTTGACTCAAGCATCAACTTATATTCAATATTTAATTGAGCAGTTGCAAAAACGTGGTACTACGGTTGATGTCGCTCAAGAACAAATAGCAAAAGATATGGCAACTCAGGCTCAGAGTAACCCAACGGTGAAAGATAAATTATTAAAGTGGGGGCTATCGTTGGGAGATGCAACAGTGAGTGATGTGGTCAAAGGTACAGTCAAACTTGCCATTCGTTCAGCAGGATTCCCGCTACCCTAATTTCAGAAGTTATGATTGTCCAACCCAGAATCAGATTATACCCAAACCAAACCCAATAGACTATGACAGAGTGCGGATAACCACTAGTGTTTATTCTCCTTATCGAAAGCATAAAAAGTATAAAGTATAAAAAGCGATATTTACTACTCAACAGTAACGCTTTTTGCCAAATTCCTCGGTTGATCTACATCTAACCCTTTAATCGCTGCAATGTGATAAGACAACATTTGCAAAGGCACAACCGCTAACACAGGGGAAATTAATTCATCTACTTCTGGTACGGTCAAAATATCATCAAAAGTGTGGGCTGCTTCAGTGGCATTCATCCCCGTAGTTACACCAATTAAACGAGCATCTCTAGCTTTGGCTTCTTGAGCATTAGAAATTACCTTGTCATACACGCTTCCAGGCATAGCTACTGCTACTACAGGAACTTTATTATCTAATAAAGCGATCGGTCCGTGTTTCATTTCTCCTGCGGGATAAGCCTCTGCATGGATGTAAGAGATTTCTTTCAGTTTTAAAGCACCTTCTAGGGCGATGGGAAAGTTGATACCTCGTCCAATAAAGATAAAGTCTTCGGTTTCGGTAGTAAAGTTATGAGCTAATTCTTCGATCGCATCTGCTTGAGTATCTAGGATGGTTTCGATTTGGCTAGGAATATGACGCAATCCTTCGATAATGTCGCCAATTTTTTGATTAAATATCGACTGACGACGATAAGCTAAGTCTAAAGATAGGAAATAAAAGCTCATGGTTTGAGCAACAAAAGTCTTAGTGGCAGCGACACCGATTTCAATACCTGCGTGGGTGTCGATAATGCGATCGCATATTTGAGCAATAGTGCTTTCTGCACGGTTGGTAATCGCTAACAGTTTTGCTTGGAATTTTGGTGCTAAATCTGCTCTTCTGGCTCTTTCTGATTCTAAAGCTGCAATAGTATCAGCAGTTTCCCCTGATTGAGTAACGCCAATAGTTAAAGTGTTAGCAATGATTGGTTTTGGGGAATAGCGAAACTCTGAGGCGTAATCTACTGTAGTCGGAATCCCCGCAACTTGTTCGAGCAAATATTTGCCGATTAAAGCAGCGTGCCAACTAGTGCCACAGGCAAGTATTTGAATATGCTCTAGATTATCTGTCAAATGAGATGTCAAACCAAGATTTACAGGGCTATAATCAGGATTTTCATCAGCGTGCCAGTTAGGATTAAGGTAATTATCCAAACAAGTACGTACTACCGCAGGTTGTTCATAAATTTCCTTCAGCATGTAGTGACGGAAGCCTTGTTTTTCAACCTGTATTGGATTCCAATCTAGAGTACGGGGAAAACGAGACATTCTTGTTCCCTTAAAATCGTAGATCTCTACTCCTAAAGGTGTTAGTCTGGCTATTTCTCCATTTTCTAAATTAAGGATGGTGCGGGTGTGGGGTAAAATCGCCGTCATGTCAGAAGCACAGAAAAATTCCCCCTGTCCAAAACCTAGTACCAATGGTGCTTGTTGACGGGCAACGATTAACTCATAAGGATTATCGGCACTGACAACAGCGATCGCAAATGCTCCTTCTAGTCTGGCGATCGTTTTTTGGATAGCTACCATCAAAGAATTAGAATCAGCCAAAAACTGAGTAATTAGGTGAGGAATAACTTCAGTATCTGTTTCTGAGCGAAATTCAATTCCTTGATTAATTAATTCTTCTTTTAACTCCAGGTAATTTTCAATAATACCGTTCTGGACTACTGCTAAAGTGCGATCGCTATTGAGATGAGGATGAGCATTATGTTCCTCTGGTTTACCATGAGTTGCCCACCGAGTATGCCCAATCCCAATTTGTGCTTGATTGATGGTATGTTCTAGCTTGTCTCGGAGGTTAAATAATTTGCCCTTAGCCTTAACACAATTTACTTGACCTTCTTCAACGGTGGCAATCCCTGCCGAGTCGTAGCCTCGATACTCTAATCTTTCTAAACCAGATATTAAGATATCTGTAGCTGCTTGAGTACCGATATAACCAACAATTCCGCACATACTAAGCTTTTTTGATAAACAATTGATCGATCGCCTTAAGTGTATATCAAATGTGAAAATAATTACTAGAAATTGTCTGATTCTGGTAATGCACCAGAGCCATTTTTAGTAAGGAATAAATTCCCCGCAGCATCGTTTTGGTAGACGCAATCAATTTTTGGCTTACCTTCCAAAGCACCTATAAAACCAAAGGTATTCATCCGTTGCTTACAATCTCTTACTTGTTGTGAACTTACTAAGTTTTGCTGCTCTAAAATTGACCAGTTAGTTCGACGTAACACACATCCAGGCTGCATTTGAGGTTGAGTTAAATAGACGCTAAACGGATTTAAGGTCAGAAAAACACGCATATCGGTAACGATCGCACTAGCGCCAAACTGCTGACAAACTTCGGGGTTCGGTGCTTTACGATCGATTTGTAAACTAGAATCAACTGATGCCAAATTACTAGAACCACTAGCTAAATTTAAAGATAGCCCAATAACTATACCGATTATAAAAACACTGGCTATAATCGCTATTTTTGCTATATCTAACGGACTTTTCTTTTCGGGTGGATTAGGGTTAGAGCGATATTCAGGTTGAGCATAGCGATCTGCTCGACCATTATTATAGTTACTGTTAGGGTTACGATTTCTACGAGCCATGTTACTAATTACTGATTACTGATACTGATTACTACTTATTGTTTAGAGATACATTATTCTATTTTAGAAGTTCTGTTAGTGGAATTTGGTTCTAGTTTAAGCTGAGTCTACAAGCTATTTAATTTTTCGGGAAACTGCTATGAATAGTAATCAGTTTACGCCTCAGCTTACGGAGGATGGCTCATACACTTTTTTCTCCTCAGAGTTTCAAGAAACTTTTCATTCATCTTTCGGTGCTAAACAAGAAGCAGAGGTAAGATATATCGAACCCTGTAAAATTAAAGAGTTAGCGACACAGCAATCTACTATTCGTATTTTAGATGTATGTTATGGGTTGGGTTACAATAGTGCTGCTGCTCTAGAAGCGATCTGGTCAGTTAATCCTCAGTGTCAAGTAGAATTAATTGCTTTGGAAATAGCTGTAGAGGTTCCTCGTCAGGCAATCCAATATAATCTTTTAGCACAGTGGCAATTGCCTATTCCCAATCTGTTGGCTCAGTTATCAAGTAAATTCCAAGTTTCTCAGGATTTGTTATCTGCTAAATTACTCTTAAATGATGCCAGACAAGCGGTTCAGTCATTAGTTGCGCAAAATTGGCAGGCTAATGCTATTTTTCTCGATCCTTTTTCTCCGCCAAAATGCCCTCAACTTTGGACGGTAGAGTTTATTAGCTGGTTAAGCAAATGTCTTACCCCCAAAGGAAGACTGGCAACTTATTCTTCTTCCGCAGCAGTTCGTAGCGCCTTGTTGAGTGCTGGATTAAAGATTGGTTCGATTACAGGTGCTGGACGTAAATCGCCTGGAACAGTTGCTGCATTTGAGTATAAAAATTTACCAACGCTATCAAGAATGGAGCAAGAACACCTGCAAACTAGAGCTGCAATTCCCTATCGCGATCGCTCTTTTCAAGATCGAGCAGAGCAAATCATCGCTCGTAGACAGCAAGAACAGCAACAAAGTTCTCAAGAATCAACATCTCAGTGGCGCAAACGGTGGATGAAGTAAAAAAAATAGCCCTCAATATACCGTAAAATCAAGGAAGTATTAACTTTAAAGTGTTTTTATTAAGCAAAATTAAGAATTAGACTCCGTATAATACCCGATCCCAAATATCAGAATTATCTTCATAATATTTATCGATATCGCTAAAACAAATTTTGTTTTAATTTTGTCGTTCGATCCAGAAATCCGAGCTAGGCTAAAGTGAGTTAATTGCAAAACTTCTAAATCAAATGGATCAAAACTCCAAAATTCTCTGAATCAAGAACATCAGTTTTAGCCAAATCAAATAAAAAGTTTTTCCTAAATTAAGAAAATAATGAAAAAAGTTGGCGAGTATCCTGTGGCTACCAAAACCAAAACTTTTACAAGCACTTACCCTGATTTGCCGACTGCTAAAATTATCATTGTTGATGAAAATCCTCTAAGTCGGATGACAGCAATAGATCTCTTGCTGCTGGATGGCTATGAGGTAATTGAAGCGGACGACCCCACTTCAATTTTGAGTAAGATTATCGAACAGCAGCCAGATTTAATTTTGCTTAGTACAAAGCTGCGAGAGCTAGATAGCTTTACTTTATGTCGTCAGCTTAAAGAAAATTACCGCACCAATAATATACCTGTCGTATTCACCACTTTGATCGACAATCGAGATGAGCGAATCAAAGCAATGGAAGCAGGTGGTAATGATGTTCTGCTTAAACCCCTCAATCGAATTGAACTATCTACTAGGGTCAAGTCTTTAATTAACCAAAAACGGATTAATGATGGATTAAACCAAACAGAGCAGGTACTCTTTTCCATTGCCAAAGCGATCGATAAGCGTTCTGTTACTAAAGGTGGTATGGTTCGTGTTGCCTCGTTAGTAAAATCTTTTGGTGAGTATCTTGGTTTGAGTGGACATGAGATTGACGATTTAGCTTTTGCTGCTCATCTACATGACATTGGTACTATTGTTATTCCTGATGCAGTGATGCTCAAAGTAGGAGAGTTAACTGTTGAAGAAAAAGAGTTGATCAGACAACACGTTTTAATTGGAGAAGAAATTTGTCAACCATTACGGAATCGGAGTGGCGTTCTGCCGATTGTACGTCACCATCATGAACGTTGGGATGGAACAGGTTATCCTGACGGTCTGTCTGGAACAACAATCCCTTATTTAGCTCAAGTATTCCAGGTAATTGATATCTATGATGCTTTGACTAGCAATCGCCCCCACAAGCAAGCCTATAGTCCAGCAGAAGCCTTAGAGATTATGCGGGAAGAAACCAAAAAAGGTTGGCGTAACCCAAAATTAATTGCGCAATTTACCCTTTTTATTGATGCTCAAGAGCAGTAAAGTAAGCCTGAAATCTTAAAGCTTTAAGTCTAAGTTTTAAGCAATGACTTAATTGCATCACTATCAATCAGGGTGTAATTAAGTCTTTTTTTAGTATCTTCGATCGCATAAATTGGTTAAAACGATGCCTAATAGCAGATAATGATAGCGGGGATGCTGATTAAACCAAAATAACTATCTGTAAACCATGGCTAAGACTAAACGTAAAACCTTCTTATTAGATTTTGAAAAGCCTCTAAGTGAATTAGAATCCAGAATCGAACAAATTAAAACTTTAGCTGAAGAAAACCAGGTGGATGTTTCCACCGAAATATCACAGCTGGAAGTTCGAGCAGGCGAATTACGTCAAGAAATATTTAGTACTCTTACTCCAGGTCAAAGACTACAGCTAGCTCGTCACCCTCGTCGTCCCAGTACCCTAGATTACATTCAGGCAATTAGTGATGAATGGCTGGAACTACATGGCGATCGCGGTGGCTATGACGATCCAGCTTTAGTTGGCGGTGTAGCACGGATTGATGGTTGTCCTGTGGTGGTAGTGGGACACCAAAAAGGTCGAGATACCAAAGATAATGTTGCCCGTAATTTTGGTATGGCCTTTCCTGGTGGCTATCGTAAAGCTTTTCGCTTAATGCAGCACGCCAATAAGTTTGGAATGCCGATTCTGACTTTTATCGATACCCCTGGAGCTTGGTCGGGAGTGGAAGCAGAAAAGCTCGGTCAGGGCGAAGCGATCGCCTATAATCTGCGCGCTATGTTTGGGTTTGAAGTACCGATTATCTGCACCGTCATTGGTGAAGGGGGTTCAGGAGGCGCATTGGGAATTGGCGTGGCAGATCGTCTGTTGATGCTAGAACACTCGGTCTATACGGTAGCGAGTCCAGAAGCCTGCGCGGCAATTCTTTGGAAAGATGCTCAAAAATCTGACAGAGCAGCAGCAGCCTTGAAAATTACTTCCTGGGATTTAAAAGAATTAGGTTTGATTGATGAAATTGTGGCTGAGCCAAGTAGTGGCGCTCATGCTAATCCT
>JBDKJC010000180.1:0-6738 GCA_039796815.1 Cyanobacteriota bacterium
CAACTCGGCTAAAGGATTGGTTTGATCCATAAACTGAGATAGTTGAGATGAACCAAAAAACTCTTTAATGGCTGCGACTAAAGGCTTGGGGTTTACTAAGGCTGCGGGAGTCAAACTATTGGCTTCACTAACCGTCATCCGCTCGCGAATAATTCGCTCTAAACGGTTTAAGCCAACACGGACTTGATTTTGTAGTAGCTCCCCAACTGAGCGCACTCGACGATTTCCTAAGTGGTCAATATCATCGGTGCTACCGCCATCAAATTCGAGGTTAATCAGGTAAGCTACTGCCGCTAGGATATCCGTAGTGGTTAATACTCTTGTGGTGTCAGGAACAGTCAAGCGTAGCTTTTTATTTAGTTTGTAACGACCAACTCGACCCAAGTCATAACGTTTGGAGTCAAAGAAGCGAGATTCTAATAATTGTTGTCCACCACTGACTGTAGGAGGTTCACCAGGACGTAATTTACGATACAGTTCCAGTAATGCCTCTTCTTCGCTAGGATTGCCTTCTTTATCTAAAGTCTTTTGATAAAAATCGGGATGGCGGATACCGTCTAGGATCTCGTTATCGCTTAAACCGATCGCTTTAAGTAAAACTTGAGCTGAAAGTTTACGAGTCTTATCAATTCTGACCCAAACTAAACCATTTTTATCCGTCTCAAACTTTAACCAAGCACCACGGTTAGGAATTAAAGAAGCAGAGTAGGTACGGCGACCATTTTTATCAGTTTCTGATTTGTAGTAAACTCCAGGCGATCGCACAATTTGATTAACAATTACCCGTTCTGCACCATTAATAATAAACGTTCCGCGATCTGTCATTAAAGGTAAATCGCCAACAAAAACCTCCATTTCCTTAATCTCACCACTTTCTTTATCAATCAGGCGAGTGGGAACATATACCTGCACATTATAGGTACTATCACGACGTTTCGCTTCTTCCATCGAGTACTTTGGCTCTTTAAGCCGATAGTTCTCTCCCATAAAGTGCAGCTCAAACTTACCCGTATAATCAGTAATTGGGGAAAAGCTATTTAGCTCCTCAATTAACCCCTCTTCCAAAAACCAACGAAAGCTAGAACGTTGAATCTCAATCAAGTCTGGTAGCAAATTGTAAGTCAAATTAGTCATGAAGATGATGGTTGTACGATGTTTTACTAGTTCGGCTAATCAACAAAGATAGCGTTAAAGAAAAATTTGCTTTATTTTTATTATTTAGTTTTTAATTTGGATACCAAATAACCGACAGGCGTTAGCAGTAGTCTGTTCGGCAATAGTTTCTAATGAAGTCTCTCTTAGTTGGGAAATGTATTTTGCTACATGAAGCACAAAGGAAGGTTCGTTAGTTTTACCTCTTTCGGGAACAGGAGCTAGAAAAGGACAATCTGTTTCAATTAATAAGCGATCGCTAGGCACAATTTTTGCTGCTGCTTGAACCTGTTTAGCACTTTTAAAAGTAACAATTCCGCTATAGCTGATATAAAACCCTAAATCGAGAAACCATCGAGTTTCCGTTTCATTTCCGCCCCAACAGTGCATTACTCCTTTTACTGAACCTTCCCTCTGGCAAAAATCAGTTATAACTTCTTTCAGTTTAGCTGCTGCATCACGACAATGGATAATCACTGGCAGATTAAGCTTTTTGGCTATTTTCAATTGTTCTGTTAAAGCTAGAATCTGCTGTTGTTGATTGTCGGCTTTATAGAAGTCCAACCCAGTTTCGCCAATTGCTACCACCCGATTATCAGAAGCAGCTAAGGTTTCAATCTCATTGGCAGTATCGCTTTGCCATTTATGAACATCCAACGGATGCAAACCAACCGCAAACGACAATTCAGGGAAACGATCCGCAATGGACTGTATTCCCTGAAATTCCGTTGGTTCGACACATGAATGTACGAGATGAGCTACACCTGCTGACTGCCAGCGCTGCCTTAACGAGGTTAAATTCCCTTGAAAAACATCAAAGTTGATGTGAACATGGGTATCTATTAACTGCATTTATACCTGGTGTATTGCTTGGTTATTTTGTTGTTTTTTTGTCTGTCTTAAGAATTAATTATCCTTAAGAGCAAAGTGTATTGCTACTGTTCTTTCAATTATTTGGTTAGACAGCAGTAGCTTGCTTCAGAACTCTAGCAATGCGAGATTTTTTCCTCGCGCCATTGTTTCTATGCAGTACTTTACGTTTTACAGCTTTATCAATCTTGCTGTAGGCTTCAGACATAGCAAGATTAACCACTTCCATATTTTCTGAAGTTGGGTCGGCTGAATAGGCCTCTACCGCACTAAAATATTTTTTAGTTAGGGTTTTGAGCGAAGACTTGTATGTCTTATTACGTAAGCGATTGCGCTCTGCTGTTTTAATACGTTTGATTGCCGATTTGGAGTTAGCCACAGTTTTTTAAACAGAAATTGCTTTGGTAAGTAATTAATTTGAAAATTACACATAGAATTTGGATTATATAGTGTAGCAATTATTTTTATTGACTGTCAAGCTGGTGAGCTAATTTGCTGAGATTAGTAAGTAGCCAGCAATTGACAGTGAAATTAAGGTTAAGGTTGGACAAGAGTGGTTTTCTTACTGTAAAGATTCATATAATAAATTAGAAGTAAAAGCTCACTTCTGTGTACAAGCTCAAATGGATATGGGGATCTCGATGCTGCGAATAATTGATGATCGGCAAACTGAGGCACAAACAGAATTAAAACGGATCGGCGATCGCAACAATGGTGATGACGTTCAACCCAAAGAAGCAATGGTTAGGGAAATTGTCACTAATGTCAAGCAAAATGGCGATCGCGCCCTTTTAGAATACACTGAAAAATTTGATCAACAAATTTTGCAGGCTGACCAACTTAGGGTTAGAGGTTCAGAGTTGGACGCTGCTTATCAGCAAATATCTAAGGATCTGCTTAGTGCAATTCAAATTGCTTGCCAAAAAATTGAAGCTTTTCATCGTCAGCGAGTTCCTAAATCTTGGGTACAGTTTGAAGAAGATGACGTGGTTTTGGGTAAACGCTACACCCCTGTAGATCGAGCAGGACTCTATGTTCCTGGAGGAAGGGCCTCATACCCGAGTACCGTCTTGATGAATGCTATACCTGCCAAGGTAGCTCAAGTTCCGCGTATTATTATGGTTACACCCCCAGGTCAGGATGGGAAAATTGATCCAGCAGTATTAGTAGCTGCACAAGAAGCGGGAGTAGAAGAAATTTATCGCGTTGGTGGCGCGCAGGCAGTCAGCGCTCTAGCTTATGGGACTCAAACTATTCCTAAAGTGGATGTTATTACAGGACCAGGTAACATTTACGTTACCCTAGCCAAGAAGATGGTTTATGGGACGGTAGGGATAGACTCTTTGGCTGGACCTTCAGAAGTACTTGTGATTGCCGACGAGCAGGCTAATCCAGTCTGTGTAGCTGCGGATTTATTAGCCCAAGCAGAACACGATCCGATGGCTGCTGCTATTTTAATTACCACCAGTAGAGAATTGGCTCAAAAAGTACAGCAAGAAGTTACTTATCAGCTAGCAGATCATCCCCGTAAGATTTTGACGGAAAAAGCGATCGCTCATTATGGTCTAATTATAGTAGTAGATTCCCTTGCCCAAGCAGCAAAATTATCCAACCTATTTGCTCCAGAACATTTGGAACTTGAGGTTGCAGAGCCATGGGACTTAATTGAGCAGATTCGTCACGCGGGGGCAATCTTTATCGGTAACTCCACTCCAGAAGCAACTGGGGATTATTTAGCAGGGCCAAATCATACTTTGCCAACATCTGGTGCAGCTCGTTACGCTTCAGCATTGGGAGTAGAAACTTTTATGAAGCACTCTAGCTTAATTCAATATTCGGCAACCGCTTTGAAAAAGATGTCTAGCACGATTCAAATTCTAGCTCAAGCCGAAGGTTTACCTTCTCATGCTAATTCAGTGAAGTTTAGGACTGAATAAAAGGGCTTCGCCCTAGCTATCAGCTCTTAGCTCTTAGCTCTTAGCTCTTGAATCTATACTGGCTGAAACATTTAGGCAAAATATATCAGGCAATATCAGACAAATTAATCGTCAAGATCTTTAATAAAAGTTAAGTTACGTCAGAATTTGCTGGTTTTTGCCATCAGTCAAAATAAATCTGCTATAGTATTAAATCGTGATAGAAACGACTTGGAGAGGTGGCTGAGCGGTTGAAAGCGGCTCCCTGCTAAGGAGTTATGGGGTGTAAACTTCATCGGGGGTTCGAATCCCCCCCTCTCCGTATCAAATAAAAACCTGTAGAGCTTATCTATAAGGCAGTTTTGCCAGACTTTTCCTGAGCTGAGCTAAATATTGGGCTGAATATATTTTATTTTTCGAGTACAATTCCAAGCTATTAATCCTTGACTGGAATTAGAGAAGACTTAGAATATGAAAAATTTTAGCTGGAAATTCGGCAAAAGCGATCGCTCTCACTCGACAATGATGCTGGCTTTAATGTCATTGAGCGCTGGCGTATTACTTACCTCTTGCCAAGCAGGAAATGCCCCAGGAGCAGATACTCCAGGAGGAAATTCTACAGCCGAAAAAGATGGTCTTAAGCTAGGAAGTTTAGCTCCTGCCACAGGAGATCTTTCCTCTATTGGACAAAACTGGCCCGCAGCAGTACAGCTGGCAGTAGATACGATCAATGAATGCGGTGGTGTCAATGAAGCCCAGGTTAGTCTAATTGCCGAAGACGACCAGACAGACCCTAGCGCTGGTAGCAGCGCCATGACCAAACTGGCTGAGGTAGACAGAGTTGCAGGAGTAGTGGGGTCTTTCGCCAGTAGCGTATCAGGAGCAGCAGTTGATGTAGCAGTACGAAATAAGGTAATGATGGTGTCTCCTGGTAGCACTAGCCCCGTATTTACTGAGCGGGCGCAAAACGGCGAATTCAGCGGCTATTGGGCGCGTACTGCACCACCCGATACCTATCAATCTCAAGCCCTAGCAACATTGGCAACCAAGCAGGGTTTTAAAAATGTGGCGACTGTTGCGATTAATAATGATTATGGCGTAGGCTTTGAAGAACAGTTTATTAAAGCCTTTAAAACTCAAGGGGGCAATATTGTTGGTAAACCCGTACGCTACGACCCCAAAGCAGCAACTCTTGACAGTGAAGCAAAATCAGCCTTTAGTAGCAAACCAGATGCGGTAGCAGGGGTTTTATATGCCGAAACTGGTAGTGTCCTGCTCAAGTCTGCCTTTGAACAAGGATTAAGCGATGGCGTGACTGTTTTATTAACCGATGGGGTTTACTCTGAAGATTTTATTACACAGGTAGGTAAAACGTCTGATGGTAAATCAATTATTGCAGGTGCATTAGGAACTGTTCCTGGGGCAAATGGTCCAGCGCTTAAAGAGTTTACCGCCCTTTGGAATGAAAAAGTGGGCAAAGAATTAACTGCTTATGTCCCTCACAACTGGGATGCAGCCGTTTTAATGATGTTAGCAGCCGAAGCCAGCGACGCTAATACTGGAGAAGGAATTAAAGATAAAATTCTGGAAGTTGCTAATGCCCCTGGAACCGAAGTTACCGATGCTTGTAAAGCCATGGAGTCAATCCGCAATGGAGAAGATATTAATTTTCAGGGTGCTAGCGGTAATGTCGATATTGACGCTAACGGAGACGTTGTCGGTAGTTATGATGTTTGGAAAGTTGGAGAAGACGGTACTCTGAGCGTTATTGATAAAGTAGATCCTGTAGCTGCCAAGGCTTCTAAGGCTGCTAATTAACTTAATTCTTAGCTCAATGGCTGTCTTGATTAAGTGGTTAAGAGGGACAGCTATTGAAGTCTTTGCCACAGTTTTTACTGAAGTTAATCGCAATAGCTAATCTACTCATTGAAATTTAGAATCGGCAACATCATCTAAGTTTAAGGTACAGTATCTTGCAAACTACCCCTAAATCGAACTAAGCTAATGGTCAATAGGGGAAGGATAAATCGTTAGCGCTCTGTGCTTAAATGCATAGAGAAACTACCCCATAGTTTAAATCATTGCCGTTCTGATTGAATTCGTTCGCCGAAACACAGCTGAAACACATTTTATAAACGAACACCACAAATTATGATGTTAAAACAAGTTATTTGCCAAATTAAAAATTTCTTTCCTGCGCCAGAAGTTCACGCCCATTGCGATGGTCCTTGCGGTGTCTATGACCCTGCTTCAGCGCGTGTGACAGCAGAAGCTGTTGTTTCCATGACTAAAAAAATCATGGATCTCGAAGCTCCTGCCTCTGGAGATAAAGCGGCAAATATTGCCTATCAAAATACTTTGTCTCGCTATATTGCCATTAAAGAAGAACAAGCCCAAAAAACTAAAGAAGATTTATTGATTCTTTGGACAGACTACTTCAAGCCTGTGCATCTGGAGAAATATCCTGACCTTCACGATACCTTCTGGAAAGCTGCTAAACTGTGTTCTGCTTGTAAGGTAGAAGTAAGCATCGAACATGCTAATGAACTTATGGATGCAGTTCAGAAAATTCATAATATTTTCTGGGAAACTAAAGGACGTGACGTTAGCTTCGTCAAAGCTAGCTAAAAAATTTAGCTTTGCTGATTGAATGTATAAAACATCTAGCATTACTGTTTATAGCTTTAAGCATTTGAATGTAGCAACGCCAAAAATTTAAGCATAAAGTAGCTCTAAAATGTTCTAAAAAGTGAGAAAAAGCGAGTCAGTTTTATCTCACTCGCTTTTTCGACTGTTAATC
>JBDKJC010000181.1:0-6734 GCA_039796815.1 Cyanobacteriota bacterium
AGGCTTAACATTGAGTCTCTGCCACTCAGGGATCTGATAGGTTTCCACTTCTTCGGGAGTTGGCGGACGAGTCCCCACCAGGCTCATATCTCCTGTTAAAACATTCCAAAACTGGGGAAACTCATCTAAACTCGTGCGACGCAAGAAATTACCAAAGGGAGTGATGCGAGGATCGTTGTCATTCTTAAAAAAAGCGCCACTAGCCTGATTTTCAATTTGTTGCTTGAGAGCTTCAGCATCGGCATACATCGAGCGAAACTTCCAAATCTGAAATTTGCGACCCATCCAGCCACAGCGAGTATGATTAAACAAGATTGGTCCCTGGCTATTAAACTTAATTGCGATCGCTACAGGAATAAAGATGATTCCTGTAATGGTTAGACCAACGATTGCTCCCAAAATATCTATTAGTCGCTTCACCACAGATGTTACCGATGGATGAGTTTCAGGAGATTCCTTGAGCGACCATTTTGCCGAGGATTTTATGGTTAATATTTCACATAGCCCTGTCATTGACAGGGTAGCCATCACTGGAGGTTGCACTGACTCTAAGATTAATTCAATGTTGCTCGCCTGGGCTAGCTTAAAATTGGCGATGAGCGCACCAATCCCGCTGCTATCGATAAATCTGGTTTGACTAAAATCGAGAAAGATTTGATGATGAGGAATATCTTGTAGCAGTAGCTTACCCACAGTTTGTTTAAAAACTAAAGCTTCTAAAACTGTTAAGCGCTCTGGGATCTCTACAATTGGGCTATCCTCTAAATTGGATAGGGGAAACAAGATTTCTGGTGTCTCGTCTATCATTAATTCTCAATTTTAGTTGTCAGTCAAATTAAACTTGTACTTTAAGCTGTAAAGCTTAATTTAGTGATGAAAATTGGTAAATTTAGCTATTTTGAACCAGAAAACTGATTAAATACTCTAAACTGCCGATCGCAGCTCTAGAATTAAATCTGATCAATTGAGCAATTTACCCAAACACTTATATATCGCTAACATTTTTTTTGTTTTGTCAACCTAATGTAACACTAATATAGATATTTTACAGGCGGTTATCTCTTCTGCCAATCGGTTCTCTTCCTTCTTTAGCCTTTGCCTGATCTCTACGCGCTGAACGTTGTAATGCTTGTAATCGTTCTTCGTATTTTTTGCGTTTGCGACGGCTAGGAGTCATTTCGATCAAAGTTTTTAAAGCACTTGCTAGACTTTGATAAGCATTTTTGGGAGAGTAACCAAAACGAAGAGCTAGGGCGATCGCTTTTTCATCTGCCTCAATGGCTTCGGCAACAGTTTTTTCACTACTGTTTTTTTGCCAGAGTCGATAGCCAGAAATACCACATAAAGACATAGCTAACAACAGCAGCAAACCGTCTTGTACCCACAATTCCCCGACAGCACCACCCAAACCAATTGCTAGAGCTGCCATTTCCCAGCCTTCTTTGGGGATGGTATCATTTTGCACCCGCGCAACTTCATGCCAAAATAGCAGGTTACGTTGGTCGATCGCTAGACTATCCCATTTAACTAAATCAATTTGGATCTCAATCTCATCTTTACCAATTTCTTCGCTACGGATTAAAGATGGATTAACTTCGGTTGAGCCTTCAACAATTACCCAGCTTTGCAGTTCAGGGGGAAGTAAGGTTTTCAAACGACGCAGTTCATTAATTTCTGCCCTAGCGGAAGAGGTTGCATAACTCATACGTCTAATAGATTAATATGTTGGTTATTAGTAATTTTCCAGTGTACTCACTATATTCCTATAATATCGAACTTTATCTCCTGATTTAAAATGCTTGGATTATGAGTGATTCCCAGATACACTTGATACTTGGCATACTTAACAAATGTTTGAAATTTGAAATTACTACATAAATTACTATATTATTATGTCTAAAAGGACCAATAAATATACGAGTCTACTTTATTTTTTAGGCTTTGGTCTTATATTTACCCTTCTTTTTAATCAGCTAGATCATAATTTGGCTCTTGCCAGTTCACCAGAACTATTAACCCAAAACCCCAAGACAGCGGGAGCAACTCAGATAAATCTGTTTCAGGCGATCGTTTTAGGATTTGTCCAGGGGGCAACCGAGTTTATTCCCATCAGTAGTACTGCCCATTTAAAAGCCATTCCTGTATTTTTTGGCTGGGACGATCCTGGGGTTTCTTTTGCGGCTGTCATCCAGCTTGGTAGTATTGCTGCGGTTATCTCTTATTTTTGGTCAGATTTAAGTCAGATTGTCAAAGGAATAATTAAAGCAATTCGCCATTCTAATTATGAGTCCCAAGATTTTCGCTTAGCGGTAGGATTAGCGTTAGGTTCACTCCCACTTATATTTGCTGGTTTGGTGCTGACAATTTTTGAACCGCCAATTTATGAAACAGTTTTTAGAAGTATGCCTTCAATTGCGATTGTTTCGATTGTGATGGCTTCGTTGTTAGCTTTGGCAGAATATGTAGGGACTCAAAAACGTAATTTTGAAGATTTGACAGTTAAAGACGGGGTTTTAATTGGTCTTGCTCAAGCTTTGGCAATTATACCTGGAGTGTCTCGTTCTGGTTCGACAATGACTGCTAGTTTATTTAATAATATCGATCGCGCCTCAGCAGCCAGATTTTCCTTCCTGTTAGGAATTCCAGCAATTACTGCTGCGGGATTAGTCGGATTAAAAGACTTAATCGATACTGGTGCAGGTGATGCGGGATTTTTACCTTTAATTGCGGGGTTAATCTCTTCAACAGTTTTTTCTTATTTAGCGATCGCCTGGTTATTAGAATTTCTCAAGCGCAGAAGTACCTGGGTGTTTGTTTGGTATAGATTAGGATTTGGCGTGTTTATCTTAGTTTCTTTGGCTTTAGGCTGGATTAAGGGATAAATTGCTTGATTAAAGCGATCGCTAGATAAGCTAAAAGTCTGGTCATTAATCACGGATTTAAAACAATCGTCAAATCTAGAATAAAACCAGGTAAGATCTCTTCCCCCAGGAGTTGAGGCGGATTATCGAAAGAGAAATTCAACACTTCTACATCTTGTTGCGATCGATATATCTCTACTGAAGGGGTTTGCGGATCGATTAACCATCCCAAACTCGCACCATTATTTTGATATTCTTGCATTTTAAGGCGTAATTTTGCTAGAGTATCGCTTTCCGAGCGTAGTTCAATGACAAAATCGGGACAGATAGGCGGAAATCGTTTTTGCTCTTCTTTAGTCAAAGCTTGCCAGCGTTCTAACTTGACCCAAGCAGCATCAGGACAACGATAAGCGCCACTGGGTAATTTAAATTCGGTAGACGAGTCAAAGACTTTTCCTAACTTAGTTTGACGATTCCACAAACCAAGCTCGATGTTGATATCCGAATTTCTAATTCCACTTTCTCCACCTGTTGGAGGCATAATAATTAATTCTCCAGCTTGTGTCAGTTCTAATTGCCAAGGTTCGTTAGCAATACAGAGTTGATAAAATTGCTCATCGGTTAAACCTACTGCTGGAGGTACGTTTAAGGAGAGAGATTCCATGATGATGTTTCAGTTTGCAACTGAGTTGGTTATAGGACTATGTTAGTTTATTATTGAAACTTGTTTTCTAATCAATGAAGGTATGGTACGAGTACAACCATCCTCAACACCAGAGGTAATTTATCCTGACAGTGATGGTCAGCCAATGGCAGATAACACCAAGCAGTTTCGTTGGATTGTCACCATCAAGGAGAATCTAGAGTGGCTGTTTGCCAACGATCCAAATGTTTTTGTGGCTGGAGACTTGTTATGGTATCCTGTCGAAGGAAATAATAAAACTCGCGTTGCTCCAGATATTCTAATAGTTTTTGGTAGACCAAAAGGGGATAGAGGTTCGTATAAGCAGTGGGAAGAAAATAACATACCACCGCAAGTAGTCTTTGAAATCCTTTCTCCAGGCAATACGCGATCTGAGATGAATCGAAAGCTGCTATTTTACGATCGCTTTGGTGTAGAAGAATATTATCTTTACGATCCTGACAGAAATGATTTAAGTGGTTGGTTGCGAACTGAAGGCTTTTTGGACATAATTGAGCCGATTGACCGATGGGTTAGTCCTAGACTGAACATTCGATTTGAGCTTTCAGCAACAGAGTTACAGATTTATCGTCCAGATAACACAGTATTTTTAACTTACACCGAAAACGTACAAAGGGCAGAACAAGCCGAACAAAGAGCTGAACAAGCCGAACAAAGAGCAGCAAGGCTAGCAGAACGATTACGAAAGATGGGAATAGATCCAAATCAAGTATGAAAACTACAAGCCAAAAGCTTACTTTCAATCCTGGCAGCGATCGCGCAAAATTGCTTTGTATAGCCTAGACTTTTTAAATGATGCTCTAGTCATTAGAGCTTCCTCAACTTGTTTATTCTTGATATCATCAATTAATTATGAGTCAAGCTACTATTCAACCTGCCAAAATTAGCCGTGTCTTACCAGATTCGATCGCCGCCGAAATAGGATTTGAACCTGGAGATGCGATCGTCTCGATTAACCAAACTCAACCACGGGATTTGATTGATTATCGTTTTCTCTGTAGTGATGAGTATCTCGAACTGGAGGTAATTGATACGGGAGGAGAACTGCATCAGATTGAGATTGAGAAGGATTACGATGATGATTTGGGGCTAGAGTTTGAAACGGCTCTCTTTGATGGTTTGATTCAATGTAATAATCACTGTCCTTTTTGCTTTATCGATCAGCAACCTCCTGGTAAGCGCCAAAGCCTTTACTTAAAAGATGATGATTATCGCTTGAGCTTTTTATACGGTAGCTATCTAACTCTAACCAACCTGACGGAAAAAGAATGGCGCAGAATCGAACAGATGCGCCTGTCTCCCTTATTTGTCTCCGTACACGCCACCGAACCAGAAATTAGAACTCAACTACTCAAAAACGATCGCGCGGGGCTAATTATGTCTCAACTTCAATGGTTTGGGGAGCGACGTTTACAAATCCACGCTCAAGTAGTTGTTTGTCCTGGAATTAATGACGGCGAACATTTAACCAGAACTTTATTAGATTTAGCCTCTTTCCATCAAGGAGAAATACCAGCTGTTGCTTCGGCTGCGGTTGTTCCCGTTGGCTTAACTCGTTTTCGTCCCGCTGAAGATGAATTGATTCCAGTTAGTCAACCACAAGCGATCGCTGTAATTGAACAGGTACAACAATTACAAGAGAAGTTCAAACAACAGTTTGGCAGTACTTTTGCTTGGTTAGCCGATGAGTGGTTTTTGATCGCCCGTCAAGATATTCCCCCAGAATCACACTATGAAGACTATCCGCAAATTGGTAATGGTGTCGGTTCAATTCGTTTATTCCTTAAACAGTTTCAAAGTACCGCCAAAGAGATGTTGCCCAAGTCAATAGAACAACCTCGTCGTTTTACCTGGGTAGTGGGCAATGCAGTAGAACATGCTTTTCAACCCTTAATCGCTCAACTTAATCAGGTAGAAGGCTTAAAGATCGATCTAGTGGCATTAAATAGCCAATATTGGGGGCAGGAAATCACTGTCACAGGTTTATTAACAGGACAAGATCTTTTGGCTGGCTTGTCAGCTAAAGATTTAGGAGATGGCATCTTATTACCTTCGTTGATGCTCAAACACGATGACACCAAATTTTTGGATGATCTAACGGTTGCTGATGTTAGTAATCAATTAGCAATACCAATTTTTCCTGTCAGCGGTGTGGAAGAATTAATTAATCGATGTATTGATTAAGCGAATTATTGAACAACTGTCTCATTTAGTAAATTCTCCGCCGCCTCAAGTAGTTCTTTTTGAATATCTTTTAAATCTTCTCGGTTATTAAGATAAGTAGTTAATGCTTCCAGGGGATTTAACGTATTGCCGACTCCCAACTCAGGTAAACGAGGACGGGCTAATTGACTGATTAATTCGGGCCGGATACTGTGGCTGTGGGCAGATTGTAAAGCGCGATCTAAGGCAGAAGTATTGATTATATCTAGCTGTTCTGAGCGCAGTTTATAGATCAGACGAACTACTTTTTCACTAATATCGTGTTGAGCGATCGCTTCTAACACTGCTTTTAGCGGATCTTCTGCCTGAGATATATCTATTTCAATTGTAATAAACGGACGAGCAGGTAAAACACAAAATTCCCATTCAGCTTTACCAGATTCAACTTCTAGGAAAATATAGCCTTTGTCTTCTCTTTCTTCCCCAAAGTCTACCCGTTCAATACTGCCTGGATAAATTACAGGCGGATCGTTACTGGGATTGAGGTTTTGATGTTTATGGACATGACCTAAAGCTACATAGTCGAATTCTGCGCGCATTAGCATCGACATGGGAATCGTAAAGCCTTTACCGACGGCAAGAAACTTCTCTGCACCTAAACTAGCGCGATCTGCCATTAAATGAGCCAGTAGAATCGTTGGCAAATCGGGATCGAGACGACGTATTTCTGCTTCCAGTACAGGCTGCAATTTCTGAATCAGCATCTCGTTGACTTCAGCTAAAGCTAATCCTTCGGTTTCGGGGCGAGTTAAGAGAGTCGAGCGATTTAACCAGGGTAGAGTAATTACTTGCACCGCACCATTTCGAGTCTCTAGGCGATGAGTCGCGATCGTATCCCCCACAATAAACCCAGGCACGACTAAAGTACGGTAAATCGATAAACTAGCCCCACCACTTCCTTGAGAGTGCTGATCGTGATTACCCACTAGCAAGATTGCTGGTATCTT
>JBDKJC010000182.1:0-6733 GCA_039796815.1 Cyanobacteriota bacterium
AAGCTGATACTAATACGACGGAGTTGTCCGCGAATACTAGCATCAATTACTTTTGAGCCAACTTTAATAATGACTCCACCAATCAAGTCAGAGTCAATGCTGGTTTTTAGCTCTACATCACGAGCATCAGCGATCGCTTTTACCTTCTCAATTATGCTCTGGCGTTGGGAATCACTTAGCTCGGTGGCGGAAACTACTTCAGCGAGAACTGTTTGATTTAGCTTACGTAGCAAGTTGAGATACTGCTCGACAATTGGCTCGAGAAAGACAATCCGTCTTTTGTCAACCAAGAGCATCATGAAGTTTACTAAGTAAGGGTTTGCGTCGTTACCCAACACTTGCTTAAGGACTGTTTTTTTATCTTCCCCTTTAATTACTGGGTTAAGCACAAAGTCTTTAAATTCTTTGGACTCCGAGAGCAAAGAATTTAGAGAACGAAAAGTTTCACCAAATTGATTAGTTAGATCGCGCTGCTGTGCCAGAGACATTAATGCCTGAGCATAAGGTTCTCCAACTTCACTATTGATTAGAGTTCCACTCATGATTAACCTCCTAATTTAGCGATACTGCTGTCGATTAGCTTGCGCTGTACGTCATCGTTCAACACATTTTCCATTTGGGATCTTGCTCGTTCCAAAGCTAATGCTACAACTCTCTCTCTGAGCTGGGCGATCGCTTTTTCTTGTTCGGAACTCAGATCTTTACCTGCAACTTCTCTGAGGCGTTGAACCTCTTTTTCTCCTTGAGCTAAAATCGTTTCTCTTGCTTTTTGAGCATTTGTCGTTGCTTCAGAGCGAATTTTGGCAGCTGTTTCTTTAGCTTCTTCTAGTTTTTTCTGTTCGTTTGCCAGAGTAACTTCAGCTTGTTTTTTCTTCTGCTCAACTGCTTGAATTTGCTCGGCAATTTTTGAACGTCTTTCGGTCAAAATTTTACTGAGAACTGGTTTACCAAAATAAACCAGTATTCCTACTAGGAGGGTAAGGTTGATCAGGTTTGTTTCAAAAATGTCTAAATTTAAACCAAAACCACCTTCAACCTCTGAGTGTGCTTCTGCCAGAAATAATAAGGTCTCTATCATACCCAGTTGAGTTTTGTTATTTTTTTCATTTATGACCGCAATTAATCAAGTTTGTGGGACTTATTTGACTAATTCTGGGTCGAGTATTTTTTCTAAGATTTGACGAGATAGAGAATCTACTTGCTGCTCTAAAGTGGCAAAAGCGGCGGCTTTTTGCTGCTCTATTTCTTGAGTTGCTGCTTCTCTTTGAGATTGAACTTCTTGTTGGGCTGCGGATACTTTAGTCGTCGTAATTTCCTTGGCTTCTGCTTGAGCTTTCTGAATCAAAGCTTGAGATTCTCGGCGCGCTTGGGCTATTTGTCTCTCATATTCTTTGACTATGCTTTCAGCTTTAGCTAGTTTATCCTTAGAGCCAGTATCGCCACTGCGAAGATAATCTTCTCGTTCATCCAGTACCTTCATTAATGGCTTGTAAAATACTGCGTTCAACAGTGCTGTTAAGAGCAAAAACTGCACTGCCATTAAAGGCAAAGTCGCATCAAAATCAAACATTTTTTATAGGGCAAATTGGATTGAACAATTAAACCTGTAGAGACACTCCCTTGAGTATCTCTAAACAGATCTTAGAAAAATTTAGGCAAAAGGATTAGCAAATAATAGTACCAAAGCGACTACTAGACCGTAGATGGTCAAAGATTCCATAAACGCCAAAGTTAATAGCAGAGTACCGCGAATTTTTCCTTCAGCTTCAGGTTGACGAGCAATACCAGCTACTGCTTGACCAGAAGCATTACCTTGTCCAATACCAGGGCCGATTGCAGCCAAACCAATAGCTAATGCAGCAGCGATAACGGAAGCAGCTTGAATATCCATGAAATTTTACCTACTTTAAATTTACTGAAAGAACTTAAAAAAATGGCGTGAAGCTATCAAAATTAAACTAATATGCTTCAACACTTAAACAAAATTTAGAAGTTAGATTACTTCTAAATTCCACCTCTTAATCGTGGTGATCTACTAAAGCTTCGTGTATATATGCCCCAGCAAGGGTAGCAAATACTAAAGCTTGAATCGCACTAGTAAATAAGCCCAGTGCCATTACTGGTAAGGGAATGAATAACGGAACTAAAAGTACTAGTACAGCAACTACTAATTCGTCAGCCAAAATATTACCAAAGAGACGGAAACTTAGAGAAAGAGGTTTGGTGAAATCTTCTAGAATTGCAATAGGAAGGAGAACAGGAGTTGGTTCAATATAATGTTTGAAGTAACTTAGTCCCTTCTTTTTCAACCCAGCGTAGAAATACGCCAAGGAGGTAAGCAATGCTAAAGCTACCGTTGTATTGATGTCATTCGTGGGAGCAGCTAGTTCACCCGATGGCAACTCAACAAGTTTCCAAGGCACTAACGCACCTGACCAATTTGACACAAAAATGAACAAAAACAAAGTGCCAATGAAAGGCACCCAGTCACGATATTCTTTTTCCCCGATCTGATTTCTCACCAAATCTCGAATAAACTCCAGGACAAACTCCATGAAGTTTTGAATCCCACTAGGAATTTTTTGAATATTCCTGGTGGCAGCCAGAGAAGCTATGACTAAAAGACCGATTACGATCCAAGAATTGAGAAAAACCTGTCCATGAACTGTAAAATTGCCGATTTTCCAAAGAAAATGCTCGCCAACTTCCAATTCCGCCAGGGTATAAGTATTTAGAAAAGTCAAAGCACCTAGAATTTCCATATGCCTAGATTAAACAAAACATTAAATTAAAACTGTTCTTGTATTTTCTTTAAAAATCTCTTATTTTAAGCGTCATTTTCTGTATCTGCTGACCAAATGATTGACTTCACAGTGTAGATAACGATCGCTGGCTTATAAGTTAGAAATCCAAGAAAGACAGGAAGAATGTGTAACTGTTGCCATTTGCTAGCAACTAGTATCAGGATGACAAAAACTCCTAACCCTTTAGCACCGAGACGTTGCTGACCTAGGCGTTCAACATCTTTGGCTAACATTCTCAAATATACCAGCCCAACAGCTGCACCCAATAAATAATTGCCAGCCGTGTTTAGAGAGCAAAAATACCACACGGGGAAAAAAATTATTCCCATCAATACCAGAGTAGTTAACAACAGCGATCGCTGTAATTGATAAAAATCTGCCATTGAATCATGAGCTTCTAAAGCATCAGCATCATGATGAGTAATCTGCTCGTCTTGAACTAGTAAGGGTTCGGGAGATTGATTAGACAAAGGTACGTTACTCGAATGCGGATCCATTCTTATTTTTGGTTACTGCCACTGCTAAATTTTTCTATATAAATAATGTAGATCAATTTAGACAGCTATTTGTCCATTTAAATAACGGACTTTACCTTAGCCTAACAGTTGTTTACTAAGGCAATACTAGACAATACTACGAACCTTGTAGTAATGCTTTTCAGTCACAGTACCCAGCAATCATATCATGGTACTGCAACCAATTCTTAAAAATTTCTAAATAGGTAAGTTAGTCGAATTGAAGTTAACTTATGGGTTTGAGAGTATGGCGATTGTACCGTGCAGGATATCTTATAATATCGTTTGACACTAAATAGCTTGTCAATATTAATCGACATAATTAAAGATGCTCATTTTGCTTGCACTAAAGCCATTAGACTTTCATTAAATATCATTTGCGCGAATTTTTAGATGAAAAGAAAAACTGGGTACTTATTTTGTATTAGTACTGGAAGATCTGGCTCAAATTATTTAACTAAAATATTCAAACACGTATCGGGATGTCAATCTTTTCATGAGCCTAAACCCATAGGCAATGGAAAAGTGATGAGTCGCTATTTGCGAGGTGATGTGGAGTCAATGAGAAAAATGACTCAGCAAAAGGTTGAGGTTATTCAAGAGGCGAAGCAAAATGATCAGTTATATGTTGAAACAAATCACTGCTTCATCAAGGGATTTGGATGGTTTATTCCCCAGTATCTTCCTGAAGACAACATAGGTGTTATTATTCTCAAGAGAGAGAAGTACAAAATCGCTGAGAGTTTATTAAGAACAAACTGTTCTCCCTTATTTCGATTCGGCAGAAATTGGATTATTACACCTGAGATTAAAGATCCACTCGTGACCTTGCCTCAAAAACTTGTTTGCCCTAAAACACTATATCAATGTACTCGTTTGCTCAAGTTTTTATTAAGAAGCAATCGGTTTGTTGTCAGGAAAGTTTTTCGACAAGAGTTGCAGTATCCTCAATGGCTAACTAACTATGAATTGGAATGCCTCAAGTGGTACGTAGAAGAGACATATGCAAAAGCGGAAGCCTTTAAGCAGCAATATCCTAAAATCAAGTATTACGAGGTAAATATTGAAGATTTGAACTCTCTTGAGTCGGTTCAGCAGATGCTTGCGTACTTTGGATACAGTGGAAAGGAGTCTTTGATTGACGTTGTGGGTAAGCCAACTAATTTGAAGCTTCCTAAACTAAAAACTTGTAGTGCATCAAGATTGATTTGAAGGTTAAATTCTGGGTTTATACCTCATTTTAGAGTTGACTATAACAAAACAGCGATCGCCTTAAATCAAAAATTACATCAATGTATGTTATGTCACAAAGTAATTCAGAGGACAGCAAAAACTACTCAGATTGTCCGCCAGAATTTGTCACCGATGCCGAACATTTGGACGTTCTAAATGAGCTTATTCAACGTGAGCCAATTTTCCACCATCCTGAGTTCGGCACAACGCGACAAGACTTTGAGAACATGACGGATGTTAGCTTTTGGGAGGTTGGAGCCTCTGGTCGTCGCTACAGTCGGGAGTACGTATTGGCAGAAGTGGTAAAGCGATATGAGAACCCGCAATACCGTGGGATACATTCACCACCAGAAAACACTTGGAAGACAAAAGATTTTTATTGTCGTCAGATCGCTCCTTATAATTACCTTCTTACATATACTCTTGTTCAAGAGGATAGGGTGACTTGCCGTTCTACTATTTGGAGGCGCAGTAGCGATGGCTGGAAGATTGTGTATCATCAGGGAACGACTGTACAAGATAGCTAACGATCGTAAACGAAGCTCTTGATTTCTTTTGAAACTAAATAAATCAAGATTTCGGTAAAGCGATCGCCCTATTATTTAGGAAAACTAAGTTTGGTTAAATCGCGAGCCTGACAATGCCGATCTAGTAAAAATCTAGCCAATTCATAACTGTTGGGCTGAGACTGTACTGTATAAGCTTCTTTTTCAAGATCTTGACGCTGAGTATCAACATATCTTTTAAAAAAGGGTAGCGCTTGGGGAATTGGCTCAAGATCTAAGTCGATCGTTTTTAGCTTACCGTTACCAGCACAATATTGAGCAGCATGAACAGTTTCATGGATCAATGTCGCTTGACTAAAACCGAGTTCAAAAGCGATCGGGTTAATCCAAATTGATTTACTCATGGGGTGCAACATACCATAAGGCTTTCTAATACGTCTTAAACCATCCTGCTGTTTTGGTACAGTAAGATCTGGAGGAATAGCAATATTTACCTGAAACCCATAACTTTCAAGTTGTGTTTTAAGTTGAATAAATTTAGGGTCGGCATTAGGCAACTGACTAATGAGCATCACGGAACTAACTAATAAAGATTTAAACACCAGATTACTGAGGAAATTGGATTATCTTAATATCTATAGCAATAAAGCATAATATGGAAGCAAATTGTCGATCGTTTTGAGAGGATAAATTATCTTGAACCAAAACACTTCTCGTCCAGGTACGGTAATTATTGCCGACAATGTGGTTCGTAATGGCGAGATTGCCAATGCCGATAGCTTAGATCCTAAAGTCCAAGGTGTCCGTAAATTTTGCGAGCTTATCTCATCAGAGCCTAGATTATCATCAACTGCAATTCAAACAGTTAGCAGTAAAGGCTACGATGGGTTTGCAATGGCAATTGTCGTTAGTTAATGATAAAGTCCTTGGAAGTATTTAAATTTTGATGATTGGTTCATTCCACAATTGATGAATCGTTGGCGTTAAATAGGTGGCGAGAGTTGTTGCATCTACTCCTAATTCAGTACGTTCTTCTGCTGCTTTGATCCCTGCTTGAGCGTGCCACCAGGCAGCAGTAGCCACGGCATTAAATAGACTGCTATCCTCAATAATGTTACTTTGGGCTGCCAATCCCCCAGTTAGCCCTGTCAAGACATCACCACTACCACCTCTAGCTAAGGCAGGGCTGCTTTGAGCAACTAGCCAAGTCAATCCTTGAGAATTGGCGATCGCCGTTCTAGCTCCTTTAAGTACGACAATGGCGCTACTTTGTTGGGCTGCGGTTTGGACTGCATTGAGACGATCGTTAAGATCTATTTCAGGAAATAAGCGTTTAAATTCTCCCAAATGAGGCGTTAAAACCGTTGGTGCGGCGCGTTCATTTAAAACCTCAGCCACATTGCGTTCTGCCAAGATATTTAGTCCGTCAGCATCGAGAATCAAAGAACATTCTGACTGTAAAACTTTAATAATTACTGATTCCGCATTACTAGTCAAACCAGGGCCACAGGCTACTACATCAAACTGACTTAGATCGTTGGCGGAAAAGGGTAAAGAGGCGATCGCGCCTGTTTTGTTTTCAGGACAGCCGATAATTAGAGCTTCTGGTAAGTGACTAGTGAGTAGTGGCTTGAGAGATTCTGGCACAGCCACCGACAACATACCAACTCCACTT
>JBDKJC010000183.1:0-6685 GCA_039796815.1 Cyanobacteriota bacterium
CATCCAACCAAGCCTGCATCTGGCGACAAGCAGTGGTTAAAACCCATTCTCCGATTGGTTTAATTAAACCGATATCTTCTGCTAAGGGAACAAACTTCTCGGCATTAATTCTCCCCATTGTGGGATGATTCCAACGCAATAAAGCTTCTGAGCCGACAATCAAATTCGTTTTAAGATCTAATTTGGGCTGATAGTATAGTTCAAATTCTTGTCGCTCAAGAGCATGATGCAATTCCGATTCCAGCCTTAAATCGCCAGTAGCTTTAGAATTTTTGATATTAAAAGCTATGGTGTAGGCTTGACAGCGATTGCCTCCCTGAGTTTTACCATACTCGATCGCTTTAGAGCTTTGCTCTAACAATTCGCTAATATCTTGACTGTCACTGGGACAAAAAGCCATACCAATATTAGGCGCGAGAAATATTTCGCGATCGCGAAGCGAGTCTTTTGCTGTACCCGTAAGGTTATCGCCGAGCAAGTAATTTTGTTGCAGAACATTAAGGAGAGACTGCCCATATTTACTTCCTGTGATCCGACTATCCATCGCCAGCAAAACCACAAAGTTATCGGGTGCTAAATAGACTACCTCGCCATGAGCAGTAAAATTTTTAACACAATCAACTAAACGCTGAGCGATTTTTTTTAATAAGGAATCTTGTTCCTCTTTATTTAAAAAGCTACTAATCTTCTCAATTCTATCTAAGCTAATATTAAACACACCGATAATATTTAGCTGAGATTCTTGTGCTATGTCCTGTTGGTGAGATTTTAGTAAGCTACTAGATTGTTCTAGATCGCAATTGGCAATTAATGATAATAAATATTCAAACAAATCTCTTAAAAAGAGTTTATTTGGTAACCCCGTCAGCTGATCTTGATAAATATTATCGTACTCTAATGAATATTCACTAATTGAAGACTGTAAAGTTCGTTGAATTGTCGACTGTTCTAAATGCTTGCTTAAGGTCATTTTAACCGTAGCATGTAGATCCTGTTCTTTATAGGGTTTAATTAAATAACCATAACAGCCTGTTTCCGCAGCGCGATCGAGAGTTTCATTATTGGCATAGGCTGTCGTAAAAATTATCGGCACATCAGAAATAGATTTAATCTGAGATGCTGTTTCAATACCGTCAATTTTTCCTTTAATAGCAATGTCCATCAATACTAAATCTGGCTGTTCAAGATTCACACAATCAATTGCAGCTTGACCGTTAGACACAATATTGACTACGTTATAACCAAAATTATTTAATTTTTTAGCTGTGTTTTTAGCAATTAATAGTTCATCTTCAACTATGAGAATATTAGCTTTATATTTATTAGTTTCCATTTGAAAAAATAGCCTTGGCTATTATGAGTAGTAATAAATACTAGGTAATTGTGATCGAATACTAGTCTCGAACTAAATTAAACTAGTTGTAAGTTTAGAAATATAATTTTTCATATAATTTACCAAGTATAACCTCAATAAAATACAATGTAAATTTATGACTTACTTAGCGTATATTTACGGATACACAGCAAAAAAAACTAGATATTCGATCTATAAAAAAACATTTAAGCTACATAAAATTACGTAAAATACTTTGTAAAATTAATAAAAATTGAGTTATTTTTTCTCTTTCATAAGAAACTGCGATCGCAAAAACTTTTTAAAAAGCTAATAGCTAATAGCTGTCCTAAAGGATACCGCTCCGCATATCGCGTCATAGCTAAAAGCTATAAACAGTATTACTCTCAGTTTTATACTTCAAATCAGCAACGCCTGCATGACTACTCATCTGGGGAACTGCACCCCAACATAGCCCATGATGCTATCTCTGCCAGGATTTGCTCCAAATAAGTCGGCATGGGAGATATGATGCCAGCGTAGACCTAACATTAGTTGTCTTTGCTCTTTCAGCTTGATATTAATTCCCGCGCCAGCTTGAGGAGTAAAGTTGAAGCTTGCTCCTTTGCTGGGAACATCACTAGTAGTACCCATTACCCCTGCACCACCATCAATAAATAGTGACCAGTTGGGCTTACGTAGGAAATGCCAGCGCATTAAAAGAGCTAGGTTTAAGCCTAAAGCATCGTCATCGGGCTGACTAAAATAGATGGTGTTTAATTCTAAATTGATGCTATGACCATCAAACAGAAATTTGGATAATCCAGCCCCTACTAAGCCAAAACGTTGAGGAAAAGCTTCTTTTTGATCTAGTGTAGTTGCTGCTGCACCCTGCACATACCAGTGTTTTTGTCCTTTTGTGCCAAAAGTCGGCTCAGATTGTGCTGAAAGCTGTGGTGAATCGGTTCGATCTTGTTTACGGGGAGATACTGGAGAGGAAGCAGGGGATGTAATGAGATCTTGTGAATTAGTTCTTTGTGGGGCTTCTATTTCCTGAGCAACTACTTCCTGAGGCGATCGCAAACTTGCTAACATTACAGTCAAGATCAGGATTACGCCGTGATAGATATTATGTTTGTTTGCTGTAGTTTGCTGTGCAAAAAAGATTGATGACATTATTATTTAGCTTTGCTTTAAATTTACGCTCGATCGTGTTCTTTGTACTTAATCACATCATCACATGTCATACCTGTTCTACGCTTTTGGATTCAAGACTAAAAACAGATTTATTTTCTATTTTGATGGGAAAACTGCTATATCTTAACCTTATCAAGCTTAAATGTCTTACAAAAATTACCAGTTAGTATTTAAAGTCACTCCAGTTTTTGGATTAATAATCGTGATTTTACTTGGCTTTTTTTTTCGCTTTGTAAATTTATCAGACAAGATATTTTGGGTAGATGAAATTGCTACGGCAGTTAGAGTTTCAGGATATACGATTTCTGAGGTTACTAGTAATTTATTACAGCAAGGTATAGTTAAACGAGATACTTTATTGTTTTATCAAACTGTAACTTCAGAGAGAACTTTAATCCATAGTTTAAATGCTTTGATTAAAAGTCCTGAACATGCTCCTCTTTACTTTTTGCTCACTAGATTCTGGCTACAGTGGTGGGGAAATTCTCTGGCAATTATCAGAAGTCTTTCCGTCGGCTTTAGTTTATTAATTTTGCCTAGTTTGTATTGGCTATGTCAAGAATTATTTAACCGTATGCAGATTAGCAGGTTAGCTGTTGGCATAATGAGTATTTCACCTTTTTATGTGGCATATGCTCAAGAAGCTCGTCCCTATAGTTTATGGACAGTGACTATTTTATTGATGAGTGCTAGTTTTTTAAGGGCTATAAGATTAAATAATAAAGTTGCTTGGTTCTTATATAGTTTCTGTTTAATTATTGGCTACTATACTTCTTTATTTTCTGTTTACGTTGCTTTATTTCAAGGGCTATATTTCCTCTTTGAAATTAAAAAACAACAGTTAACTAGCATTAAAAATTATCTGATATCTATAATTATTGCTTTCCTAGCGTTTACGCCTTGGATTTTTGTAATTATCAATCATTTAGATTTACTTGAGGATAATACTAGCTGGATGAGGGGCAATTTTAATCTTACTGAGATTATTGCAGTTTATATCGGGACAAACTTATTGATTTTTGGCGATTTACCACTATCACAAAACTCAAATCCAATTCAAATTGCAGTAGCCTTAGTAGTTATTGTTATCTCTCTACTGACTTTGACTAAATTTTATTCTCGCTGGCAAAATAAACTACTAAAGTTTAGTTTATTATTAGTAATTTCCAGCTTTAGCTTATTACTAACTAAATATATTTATTTAGATTGGATAACTATTATCGGAGCATTAGTAGCTATTGGTATTTTAAGTTTATCAGCCTATTGTCTTTACTATCTAATTGTCCAAACAAATCGCGATCGCTGGTTATATATTATCTGTTTAATGCTTTCTTTACCGTTACCTTTATTAATTACAGATATTCTCAATCAAGGTCAAAGTTCCACTGCACCTAGATACTTAATCCCTCTACAGTTAGGTATCTTAATCGCCGTAGCCTATACTGTAGGCAGTAAGTTAAATACTCAACAGTCAAAATTCTGGCAACTAATTATAATTATCTTTATCTTATTAGGTATTTTTTCTAATGTACGTAATCTAAATTTATCGCCATTTTATCAAAAGGGAAGAAATATTAATAATCCAGCGATCGCTAAAATAATTAATCAAAGTAGTTCTGCTTTAGTAATAGTTGAATCTAGTGAAGCGATGGATGCCGTATCTTTGGCTTATTCTTTAGTACCTGAAGTTAAATATAAGGTAATAGCTACAGAAGAAAACTTGACTGTATACTTAGATAAATTTGAATCTGTTTTTTTGCTCAAGCCTTCTAAAAAGTTACAACAAAGATTAAATCAAGAGCCACAAATCAAATTTCAACAGGTATATAAATCTCATGTGTTTAGTGCTAATGAATATTCTTTAACTCTGTGGAGTCTTGAAGGAATTAGAAATTAGGAATAGGTTTAATTAATGAAGATTGCAATTATCTGTTCGAGTTTTTTTCCCGTAATTGATGGTGTAACGATCGCTATTTTTAAAAGATTAGAACAGCTTAGTCTTTTAGGGCATCAAGTAATCGTATTTTGTCCCGACTATCACCCAATTAAACATATTTATCCTAATTATCAACAATATAAAGGGGAAATATTTCCAGCAGTAGAAATAATCAGTTTACCTAGTAGTAAAGCGATCGCTTTAGATTTTGAACGAGATCTAACAGTTAAATCTTATCAAATTGTACTCCAAAAGCTCGAACAGTTTAAACCCGATCTTATTCATGTTGACGAAGCCGAAAGATTAGGATTTTGTCTACTCAAGTTACCTGGAGTTAAATATGCTCAACAGCATCATATTCCTTGTATAGCTTGGTTTCATACTAACTATCTTGATTATCTTGATGACTATTTTACTTTACCTTTTAATTTTAATAGGTTACTCAAAAAGTTTTTAAGTTTAATTTTTGCCAAGATCTATAATTCTTATGATTATACTTTAGTCTCAAGTTTAGTAACTACTAATAAAATTAAGCAGCTAGGTATTAAAAATATAGCTTGTGCTGAATTATTAGGTTGCGATCTAAGTCAGTTTGATAAGATTAATAAAAATCTTAACTTTTTTCAAAAACAATATGATTTACCAAATCTAGAAAATAAAATTAAACTTATTTTTCTTGGGCGTTTAACTCCTGACAAAGGATGGATTTTTACTTTACAAGCCTTAGCTAAACTACCTCCAGAAATCTTGAATCAAATAGCAATTATTATTGCTGGGGATGGCACACTTAAAACAGAGATAGAACAAACTTTAAAACAGCTAACACCTGACGTTTATTTATTAGGTAGAATTCAACCTCAATCCGTACCTGAACTATTGGTCAATGGGGATATATTGATCACAAATTCCACCAAAGAAACTAGAGGTTTAACAGTGATTGAAGCTGCTGCTGCTGGCATACCTGCGATCGCTCCGCGTGCAGGAGGAGTTATTGATACGATTATAGATAGTGAAACAGGCTGGCTTTATCAACCTCAAAACCAAACAGATTTCTTAGATAAATTGATTCTACTGATTACTAATAACGATCTTCGTCAGTCGATGGGGATAAAAGCTAAAGAACTAGCTCAACAATATAGTTGGCAGCAAACCGTTAGTAATTTAATTGAAATTTGGTCGCAAAAAGTTACTAATAAATAAAAATAAAATATTATTTAATATATATCCAAAGCTGAAGTTAAATTTAAATACTCCACAAAAGGAATAAAATCTCGATCTATAAATAGTAAGGAAAGATGATTTTGAATGCAAAAAGTAGCAATGATAACATCAATTGTCTTCCTAATAGTTATACCTTTTTTCCGCAAGTAACGATAATTATCTGCACTCTGAAGTGCGAGTTGAGGGTCGATCAACCCGAAAATAGTTAATGAAGTAAATAAATCTTTAGCTATTTGATAATCGCGATCGCTTTTAAAACCTTGTAGGACTTCAGTCAAAATAATATCTCCTATAGCGATATATTCAATTTCTAAAAGTGAATCTAACTTGACTGTTTCAGGTTTTTCTACACCATTAAAATAATCAATCCAAACGCTACTGTCCACTAAAATCATTAATCGAGTCTCATATCTTCAAGATCTTTTTCCCATTTAAGTTTGCCTTTAAAGCTTTTAATTTTCTCCTGCTGCTTGAGTCTAATTAAAGTTTTTAGTCCCAATTCTACTACTTCGCGCTTAGTTGCTAAACCTGTTACTTTTAACGCATCAGCCATTAGCTGATCGTCAATGACAATGTTAGTTCTCATTTTAATGTGTATAATTTATTTAAAATTTACACATTATACTTTTAATTAGATAAAAAATTTGTCTGTATTTCTAATATTTTTCGTCGGTTTTCAGATTCCCTTAAACCCAGGTTATATTTATGGTTTAATTTGCATTGAATGAATGACAGCCATGATGTCTAGTCAGCTTGAGTCTAACAAGTCTAACATTGTAGAAATATTACAGCATCGAGCCAGATCTCAGGGGAATGATACGGCTTATATTTTCCTCAAGGATCGGGAAGATCAGAAAATTATACTAACCTACCAGGAATTAAATCTTAAGGCAAAAGCGATCGCCTTTCAATTACAACAACTGGTTGTTCCTGGCTCTAGAGCTTTATTGATATATCCCTATAGTGCAGGCTTGGAGTTTATTACGGCTTTTTTTGGC
>JBDKJC010000184.1:0-6682 GCA_039796815.1 Cyanobacteriota bacterium
CGAGTTAAGCCAGATTGGGATTTGTCTTGTCTGCGGTGGATGGGTAATGGTGCAGAAGCGGTGGTGGGGAAGACTACAAAGCATTTTCTTGAATTACTTGCCCCCTATGGTTTATCACCCCAGGTAGTTAGCCCTGGTTATGGAATGTCGGAAACGACATCGGGTATTGCCCATTGGAGGGCGATTAACCAATCGCCCCTACGGGATTCTGACAATTTACAGCGGGAATTTGTCTCTGTTGGTGCGCCCATTCCTGGGGTATCTTTACGCATTGTGGACGAAGAAAATCAAATCATTTCTGAAGGAAACATCGGGTTATTGCAGGTGCAAGGGGAAACGGTAACCGCAGGATATTACCAGCAGCCAGAATTAAATAATGAAATATTTACTGATGATGGCTGGTTTAATACGGGGGATTTGGGCTTTTTAGAGTCGGGACAATTGACCATTACAGGACGACAAAAGGACGTAATTATTATTAATGGGGTTAATTATTATAATCACGAGATTGAGACAGTTGTAGAAGCGATCGCAAAGGTAAATATCTCTTATACTGCTGCCTGTGGCGTGCTGGATGCAAAAGAGCAAGAGCAAATAGCGGTATTTTTTAATACGGATGATCGAGGTGACGAGTTACGAGGATTAATTAATACTATCCGCAGGGATGTTTTTACGCAGATGGGAGTTGCTCCTGTTTATATTCTTCCCGTGACTCCAGAGATGATTCCCAAGACGGCGATTGGAAAGATTATGCGATCGCAACTTAGTCAAAGATTTGCTGCGGGGGAGTTTAATAATATTGTTTCGGAAGTTCAAGAGTTATTTAACCAGCGGAATTTAAGCTTACAAGAGTTACCAGGTAATGCGATCGAACAGCGACTGGTAAAGGTATGGCAAGAGGTTTTAGGATTAGACAAGGTTGGAATTAAGGATAATTTCTTTGAGCTGGGGGGCAATTCTTTATTACTGATGCAAGTATTGAGTCAGCTTACCCCTGAATACAATCTCTCAGCGGTGTTGTTGTTTCAATATCCTACTATTGCTTCTTTGGCTAATTATTTGCAGAGCGATTTACATAGCGATCGAGAATCTATTACGGTACAACAGGGCAAACGTCGGGGCGAGTTGCGCCGTAAGGCTACAGGGAATAAAGATGTGGCGATTATTGGTATGTCCTGTCGGTTTCCTGGGGCCAATAATCTGGATGAGTTTTGGTCTAATTTGTGTAATGGGGTGGAGTCGATTAGTTTTTTTAGCGATCGAGAGGTAATTAATGCTGGAGTGGATAAAGCATTGCTTAACAACCCTAACTATGTCAAGGCTAGCCCGATTTTGGATGATATAGAAAGCTTTGATGCCGATTTTTGGGGCTATAGTCCGAAAGAAGCTCAATTACTCGATCCTCAACAGCGTTTATTTATGGAATGTGCCTGGGAAAGTTTGGAAGATGCTGGGTACGATCCTTTTAATTATCAGGGGGATATTAGTCTTTATGGTGGTGCAGCAACTAACACCTATCTCTTAAATAATATTTATCCTCAGCGGCATCAGATCGATCGCCAAGATGACTTGCAAGTGCTTAATTTAAGTTCGATGGGGGGTTTTCAAGTTACCACCGCCAACGACAAGGACTATCTCACAACCAGAACATCTTATAAACTGAATCTGACAGGTTCTAGTGTGAATGTGCAAACTGCCTGTTCTACCTCTTTAGTCACGGTTCATTTAGCCTGTCAGAGTTTAATTAATGGCGAATGCGATCTGACTTTAGCGGGGGGGGTTTCCGTCCATTCTCCCCAAAAAATGGGCTATCTCTACCAAGAAGGGATGATTTTATCCGCCGATGGTCACTGTCGTGCTTTTGATGCTGCTGCGTCGGGAACAATCTTTGGCAGTGGGGCAGGAATGGTGGTGTTAAAACTATTAGATCGAGCAGTAGAAGATGGCGATCGCATTTATGGAGTCATTAAAGGATCGGCGGTGAATAATGATGGTGGCACGAAGGTAGGCTATTTCGCCCCTAACGTAGACGGGCAGACTAGGGTAATCTCAGAAGCGATCGCCTATGCGGATATCTCACCTCAGTCTGTTAGTTATATTGAAGCTCATGGTACAGGAACAAAATTAGGCGATCCGATAGAAATCACAGCATTATCCCAAGCATATCATGATGATACCAGAAAAAGCGATTGTGCGATCGGTTCGGTAAAAACTAATGTCGGACATCTGCAAATGGCATCGGGAATTGTGGGTTTAATTAAAACTACTTTGTGTTTATATCATCAAAAGATTCCTGCAAGTTTACACTTTAAGCAACCGAATCCCCAGATCGATCTTGCCCGTAGTCCTTTTTATATCAATACTCAGTTACAAGACTGGAAAGTAGAAGCTTATCCCCGTCGTGCAGGAGTTAATTCTTTGGGTATCGGGGGGACAAATGCTCATGTTGTCTTGGAAGAATTTATTGAGCAAAAAGAGCCTAAAAATACTCAACTACCTGCTTATTTATTAACTTTATCGGCTAAAAACAAAACAGCATTACAGAACTTAGTTGCTAGCTATAAAACCTATTTGCAAGAGAATCATAAAATTTTTTTGAAGGATATTTGTTTAACTAGTAACATTGGCAGACATCATTTTAGTTATCGTCAGGGTATTGTCGCTGCTAACAAACAGGAATTAATTAACAAGTTATCTGATTTATCTATTGGCGATCTTCAACACCATCATAAATTAGCCTTTTTGTTTACAGGACAAGGTTCACAATATCTTGGCATGGCACAACAACTATACGATACCCAACCTGTATTTAAAGAAAATTGCGATCTCTGTTTTGAAATTTGCAACACCGCAGGGGCATTTCCCATTGTAGGGGCGAACGGCCGTTCGCCCCTACGGGAGGGATTTGACATTAATCAGACGCAATATACCCAACCGCTATTATTCATCATTGAATATTCCCTAGCGCAACTATGGTTATCTTGGGGCATTAAACCAGATATCATGGTGGGACACAGTATTGGCGAATATGTCGCGGCAACTATTGCTGAAGTGTTTAGCTTAGAGGATGCTTTGAAGTTAGTTTGTGCTAGAGGTAAGTTGATGCAAAGCTTACCTAAAAATGGCGCAATGCTGGCTGTTTTTGCTAGTCGAGAAAAGATTAATTACTTACTCGATCATCAGATAAGTATTGCAGCGGATAATGGATCACATTTGGTATTATCTGGATTAAAAAATAATATCGATAAGATTACTCAAAAACTAGAATCTTTATCAATTAAAACTAAACTATTAGAGGTATCTCATGGTTTTCATTCTTCTTTAATGCAACCGATTATAGAGGAGTTTAAAATAGTAGCTGAAAGTATTAATTATGCCCTACCTAAAACACCCATTGTTTCTAACCTTACAGGAAAATTAGCAGATGAAACGATCGCCACTACTAATTATTGGATAAAGCATATATTACAACCTGTTAAGTTTGCTAAAAGTATTGAATATTTAGCCGATCGACAGGTAGATATCTTGCTAGAAATTGGGACAAAACCGATTTTAATTACTATGGCTCAAAGTATTTTGGGTGAAAGCGATCGCCTATTTTTATCGAGTCTCCATCCTCAACAACCAGACTGGCAATATATCTTAGAAAATCTAGCGCAATTATATACAGCGGGATATGAGATCGACTGGCAAGAAGTAACCCAAAACTATAATGCCAAGAAAATATCTTTACCTACTTATCCTTTTCAAAGACAAAGATATTGGTTCGATCTTCCAGAAAAAGTCACTTTCTACCAGACTATTAAAAATCAACTTCATCCTTTATTAGGTACAGTTTTATCTTCACCTCTTAAACAAACAGTCTTTCAAGCTTATCTACAACCTGAGACGATTAATTGGTTAAAAGATCATTGTTTAGCAGACAAAGTTATCTTTCCTGGGACAGCCTATTTAGAAATAGCGATCGCTTTGGGTTTATTTCATAGTAAAAGTAACCAGCTACTCATAGAAAATGTTGATATTACAGCACCTCTATATTTAGAAAATGATTTAACAATAACGCCAGAAATTCAAGTCATAACTTCTCCCCAACAGGAATCTTGGAATTGGGAGATTTATAGTTTAAATGATAATTTAAATAATGAAGAATGGACACAACATTGTTCGGGAAAAGTCTCTTGTTTGAATATGCCCATAACAGGAAAGTCTTTAATCGAGATTAAGTCTAACCTGGAAGATAAAGAATTAGACATTAAACAACATTATTTAGCTTGTCAGCAGCAAGGAATTAACTACGGTAAAAGCTTTAAAGGAATAAAACAATTATGGGCAAAGGAAAATCAAGCACTAGGATTAATTGAGCTACCCCATCATCTCAACAGCGAAGCATATCATTTTCATCCCGCCTTATTAGATGCCTGTTTACAAATACTTTTTGCAGCTTTACCTAGAAAATTACAAGGGATAACTTATATACCTGTCGGTTTAGAACAACTCGCAATACAATCTTTTCCTGGTAATAAAGTCTGGAGTTATTTAGAATTACGACAAGATAACAATCGAGAGCAAATAGTTGCCGATGTCTGGCTGTATAACGAACATGGTGAGCTAATTGCCACAATTACAGGCTTAAAATCTCAAGCAATTAAATTTACACCAGCTTGGCATAATTGGCTTTATCAACCGCAATGGAAATCACAACCATTATTAACGTCAACTTCTTTAATAAATACTGGGACTTGGTTAATCTTTGCCGACAGTACAGGTATCGGTCAACAGTTGGCTGGAAAACTAGAAGCTCAACAGCAGCAATCCCACCTGGTTACTCGTGAAGCAATTACCAATGATCCTCCAGCTTTTAGAGATTTAATACAACAACACCCTGATGTGACGGGGGTGATTTATCTCTGGAATATAGATACTAGCGAAAACTGGCAAGAGTGCCAAAGTTATTTATATCTAGTCCAGGCTTTAATACAATCTGCCAATTGTCCCTCTTTTTGGTTTATTACCCATAATGCCCAACCTGTAAATAACTACAATTATCAACTTACCCCAGGAATTAGAAACTCTTGTCTTTGGGGAATGCAAAAAGCGATCGCCTTAGAACATCCCGATCTAAAATGTATTGGTATAGATCTGGGTTCTGTTGACAACGCAGCAGAAAATATTTTTCAGGAACTTTGCCAGTCAGGAATTGAACAGGTTGCCTATCGAGATAATCAGCGTTATGTCAGTCGCTTAACTGTAGGGGCGATTGGCAAATCGCCCTCTAATGGTCAATTGCTCTCTCACGAGCGATCCCTTACCCGTAAACAAGACAATTTACAGTTACGCATCGATTATTCAGGTAATTTAGATAGTCTTCAATGGGAATCTGTTAACCGCCAGCAGCCTCAAGCTAATGAAATCGAAATCGAAGTTAAAGCCACGGGGTTAAATTTCCGTGATGTGATGGTAGCTTTGGATTTATACCCCGACGAAACCAAATTCCTCGGCTTAGAATGTGCGGGGGTAGTTATCTCTGTTGGTAGCGCCGTATCTAACTTTAAGCCTGGGGATGAAGTAATGGCAATTGCCGACAACAGCTTTAGCCAATACCTAGTGGTAGATGCTCGACTAGCTATTAATAAACCTGCATCTTTTAGTTTGCTCGAAGCAGCAACTATTCCCGTAACTTTCCTCACGGCTTATTACACCCTGGTTTATTTAGCAAAACTTCAGCCAGGGGAAAAGGTTTTAATTCACGCAGCAGCAGGGGGAGTGGGTTTAGCAGCAATTCAAATTGCCCAACACCTCGGTACAGAAATATACGCCACGGCTTCGATAGCTAAATGGTCATTACTGGAGTCTATGGGAGTAAAGCAGATTATGAATTCCCGTAGTCTTGATTTTGCTGAAGAAATTATGGCTGCAACGGCTGGCAAAGGGGTTGATGTCGTACTAAATTCCCTCTCAGGGGAGTTCATTCCTAAAAGTATGGCGGTATTAAATGACCAGGGGCGTTTTATCGAAATAGGCAAGCAGGGTATTTGGTCATCGGACAAGGTGGCACAAATAGCACCAAGTATTAATTACGACCTTGTCGATCTCTGGCAGATTACCCAAGATAATCCTGAGTTAATCCAGCAGATGCTAAAAGAACTTTGCAGTAAATTCCATGAGCGATCGCAATTTAGTTCGGAAACTTTAAAACCTTTACCCTACAGTATTTTTACCACATCCCAGACTATTGATGCTTTCCGCTATATGCAGCAGGGGAAACACCAAGGGAAAATTATCATTGCTCAAGAATCATCTGAAGATCGGTGCGAACAGCCTTTCTCCTCTACCCATAAAACCTTCACGGGTACTTACCTAATTACAGGAGGCATGGGGGCAATTGGTTTAGAGGTAGCCCAATGGTTAATAACTAAAGGAGTAACTAATCTTGTCTTGCTTGGACGTAGCGATATTAAACCCGAATTAAAAGACAACCTGGAAAAAATCCAAGAGAATGCCCAAGTTAATCTTATTAAAGCAGATATTGCTAATACAAATCAACTAGCCCAGGTTCTAACACAAATCGAATTAGAGTTACCACCACTACGAGGAGTAGTTCACTGTGCAGGCGTGATCTGCGATCGCACTATTGCCCAACAAGACTGGCATAGTTTTCAGCAAGTTCTTGCCCCAAAAGTTC
>JBDKJC010000185.1:0-6668 GCA_039796815.1 Cyanobacteriota bacterium
TCGTTGATTTGGATCCGTTCTGTCCAATCGACTAAATGCGGAGATGTATAGCGCCCGACTCGATAACCTGCTTCGGTCAAGATCGAAGAAAGATAAGCACAGACTGAACCCTTGCCATTCGTACCTGCCACATGAATAATCGGTACTTGATGCTGAGGATTACCCAAGTCTGCCAGTAGCTTTTTGATTCGGTCTAAACCAAGGTGAACGCCGAAACGTTGAAAAGGATCTAGAAGAATGCTAATCCTATTTTCCTTAACTACCATGCCCACAACTCCGTCGCAATATCGCCACACAAATAATCATAATCTATGGTATGGTCAGAATCTTTAATTTTTTGGAGAATTATTAATCAACTTATACTTATTTCACCAATAGTCAAGCTAGTTTGGCGAAAATTTTGCTCAAGCAATCTAGTTTCATGTCAGATCGGGTGCTGAAACTAGATAAGATAGATAGCAAAGTTGCAGTTGCAGATCATATTCCTCATATAAGATAAAGCGCTGATTTATGGCACAGATAGAAACTAGAACCGAACCCATGATTCTTAACATGGGACCTCATCATCCTTCAATGCATGGTGTTTTACGCCTCATTGTTACCCTTGATGGGGAAGATGTAATCGATTGCGAACCCGTAATCGGTTATCTTCATCGAGGTATGGAGAAAATTGCGGAAAATCGCACCAGCGTGATGTACGTCCCCTATGTAAGCCGTTGGGACTACGCAGCAGGAATGTTTAATGAAGCTATTACGGTCAATGCCCCTGAAAAGCTAGCAGGTATTGAAGTGCCAAAACGCGCTCAATATATCCGCGTCATCATGCTGGAGTTAAACCGCATTGCCAACCATTTATTGTGGCTTGGTCCATTTATGGCGGATGTAGGCGCACAAACTCCTTTCTTCTACATTTTTCGTGAACGAGAGTTAATTTATGATCTTTGGGAAGCAGCCACAGGACAACGATTAATTAATAATAACTACTTCCGTATTGGTGGTGTATCCGTAGATTTACCCTATGGCTGGATTGATAAATGCGAAGATTTTTGTGATTACTTCGATCCTAAAGTTGATGAATATGAAAAACTGATTACCAACAATCCTATTTTCCGTCGTCGGGTAGAAGGAGTAGGCACTATTTCTCGCGAACAAGCAATCAACTGGGGCTTATCTGGCCCTATGCTGCGGGCATCAGGAGTTAAGTGGGATTTACGCAAAGTAGATCATTACGAATGCTATGACGATTTTGATTGGGATGTCCAGTGGGAAACTGCGGGGGATTGTTTTGCTCGTTACCTAGTACGGGTGCGGGAAATGCGCGAAGCGATCAAAATTATTCGTCAGGCATTAAAAGGCATTCCTGGTGGTGCTTACGAAAACCTGGAAGCCCAGAGGATGGCAGAAGGGCGTAAATCAAAATGGAATGACTTTGAATACCAGTATGTCGCTAAAAAAGTTGCTCCCACCTTTAAAATCCCCGCTGGAGAACACTACGTTCGTCTAGAAAGTGGTAAGGGTGAACTAGGTATCTTTATTGTCGGTAACGATAACGTCTTCCCCTGGCGTTGGAAAATTCGCGCTCCTGACTTTAACAATCTACAGATTCTGCCTGAACTCCTGAAAGGGGTTAAATTAGCAGATATTATGCCAATTCTCGGTAGTATCGACATCATTATGGGGTCAGTAGATCGCTAGAATTAATTAATTCAAGCTACATTATTTAATTAAAGGTGGGGTTAATCCCACCTTTTTTACTTAGAAGTCTTCTCGGGCTTGAATTACTATGAATTAAATAGATTGTTTTACTTTAATAAAGCCATGGATACTGTCGCTAACTTTCAGGAGAACACTCAACAAGCTCAAACTACCACTGAAGAAGCATTACAACTCTTTGATGGACTAGATCCTGTAGATATCGAATTCATGATCGGCAGGTGGAAAGGGTCGGGTTTTCCAACTCATCATCCGATGGATGGTTTACTCGAAGCATTCAACTGGTACGGCAAAGAATTTGTTTCAGCAGATCATGTCCATCCCTTACTGTTTACCGATGGCAATAGTATTTTTAAGGTCGATCCTAACCCTACAGTGATGAATTTGGGACTTAGCTTTCCTCTGCCTAAAAATGAAGCCATGAAACCTATTTATAGCTCGATGAACAAGCTGCTCAAAACCGAAGAAAGTAAAGCAAGAATTCGGATGATGGAACATCGAGGTAAAGTCAGCGCCACCATGATTTATGATTATCTACCTATTAACGACGTGTTTAGAAAAGTAGATAACAATACTGTTTTAGGTTTAATGGATTATAAACCAATACCCCAACCCTTCTTTTTTAAATTAACGAGAGAATAAGCGCGACGCGAAGCTATATTACTAATATCTGCACCACTGAGATTTGCTCTACTTAAATCTGCTTCACGAAGATTTCCTCCATACAAAGTTGCTTCACTCAAGTTGGCTTAATTGAGGTAAATTCTATAAAGAATAGCTTTATAAAGATTTGTCCTACTGAGGTTAGCTCCACTGAGGTTGGCTTCACTGAGGTCAGGCCTTATTATAGGATTGTTGTAAGTAAAATCTCCATTCATTACAAGCATTTGCTCCTTGCTTAAGCAGAGCGAGATGTTCTTTATTTGCCATCCTGTTTCACCTCAGCCCATCTCTTCGACAACTGACCAGGGTTAATCTTTCTCGTATGAAGCATTGGCAAGCGATCGCCATTTTGTAACCTAATTGAATTTTAATTAATTGTAAAATATCTGCTCTTCTGCAACTTTTATTAACCATTTTTCTTAAGCTTTTATCTGAGTAATTGGCGATCGCTAAGAATATATGTATTTTTCTTGGTCAGGCGATCAATTGCCCTATTCACTAAAAACAATTAACATTTTTATACAACTCGTTATCTTAGAATAAAACCAAGAATGCTCAGGGTAGTTAGCAATGGAAGTTCTAAAACTCACAACTGAGATAGATGAAACAGGACAGCTAAATATTAAGCTGCCAACCAATTTAGAAGCTGGAAAAGTTGAGCTAGTGGTGATTGTCAATCCTGTCACGGAAAAAGAAAAAAAACACAATAACTATGATTTTGCCGATTTAGCAGGAAAACTTAATTGGCAGGGAGACGCAGTAGCAACGCAGCGAAAATTAAGAGATGATTGGTAATCGTTACTTATTAGATACCAATGCGATTATTGCACTGCTGCAAGGCGATTCTAGCCTAGTTAAATTACTTCAAGATGCTAAGGCTCGGAATTTCTGTAATCAGTCAAATCGAATTCCTGGCTTTTTCTGGCTTAACCGAAGCAGACAGAGAACTTTTTCACAGATTTCTCCAACGAGTAGAAGTGATTAACTTAAATTATGAAAATGAATCATTAATTGAGCAAATAGTTATCATACGACAACAGTATCGCTTAAAACTACCAGATGCGATAATTGCTGCGATCGCAAAACAAAATTCTGCAAAATTAATAACTCGCGATCGAGTCTTTGACAAGATTACTGATTTATCGATCGTTAATTGGTAACAATATATTATAAATTGAATTGTGTGTTCTATTTAACGAGAAATATAGTTAGTTTAAACAAAGTTTTTAGGCACGTTTTATTTTAACCCTAGTTTTTTCCTTAACTCTGTTGCCCCCATAAATAATAATGGAGTAACAATTAAACCTGTAACAATGAAGTGCAGGGGAAAATGAAAATAAAAATACCACAAAATAAGGACTCCATAGGTAGAATCCATGTGATCGATGAAATAAAATAGCTTATTATTTTCATCACCTGGAGGAATATCTAAGCGACGTTTAATAAAAGAATTGGGTAATTCAGCCAGATTAAAAGTAAAACCAACTAACAAACCAAACTCTATTAGATTGAGATTAGAAAATGATATTTCTTGCCGATTTAAAGTAGGATATGCCAACTCTATGAAGTGTAATAAATAAACACTAATCACCATTGTGATCGGCAAACTAATCAAACCCCGCCATTTTTTATTAGCTCCAAACCAAGCGGCTTTAATCGGAACATTTAAGACTTGAAATGGGCTGGTTTTCCACAAAAAAGCTTCAATAACTCCAGCAATAAATAAACTTAAGGCTAACCACAGTAAATTTAAAGTATCTGGAATAAAAAACTGCATCCAATTCATTATAAATAAAAAAGCTAATAGTTAATAGTTATTAGTGATTTCAAGCAGTAAGCAATTTGCGAAACACAATTTTATCTTCTCCAGCTTGATAGAATTCGCGAATTCGTGCCTCTTGGTCATAACCACACTGACGATAAAATTCTCGTGTACCTTCAAAAGTTTCTAGACTCGAAGTTTCCACAAGCAGTATTCTCTCCCCGCGCGCTGCTAACATTTGCTCGATATACTGCAAAATAGAAGTACCAAGTCCTTGCCCTTGGTAGTCAGGATGAACGGCAATCAAGTATAAGTTCCAAGTTCCCTCAGTCATTCGCTCTGGCGCACAATAAGCGATCGCCACAGGTTTATGATCTTCATAGGTAAACCAGAATTCACTTTCACTTTCGTTATTAAAGTAGCCTGATATCATCTCATCCAGCATATCTGACGGAAACAAGTCGTTAGCTTTAATTACTGCTTTAAGATCGGGTAGATCATTAGGCGTAACGGCTCGAATATTAGTATCTGTTTTCATATTTATTTTTTTGGGTTTAATTTAGCTAGATTCAGTCATTATCAAGCAATTAAACCCCATTTACATTTAAACCTGTCGTTTTGTGTTTATTAACTTAGTTTAACTTTTAATCACTAACCCCTGTCTCAAATATCAACTTTTCAAACTACACGAAGTTTAGTCACTAAAAAACTGCCCTGCTAAATCGGTAATATCAGTTTCAGGTATTTCGGACTGCTGCCATTGCGCCACTGTATTCAAACTACCATCTAAGAACATACTCTGACAGGCTCGTCTTTGGATTTTACCACTAGAGGTTTTCGGGATACTGCCAGTTTTGAGCAAAGCTACCGCAAAGACATTCGCCATATTCTGTTCTCCGACTGCTAAACGAATTGCACCAATAACTTCCTCGGCATTGAGGGTACGTAAATCAGTACGATTGATCTCATGAGCTACAACTAACTGTTCCTCTCCTCCAACCTCGACACTAAAAGCAGCACCATGATTGAGACGGAGGGCAGGATGACAGTCTGCTACTGTTTCTTCGATGTGCTGGGGATAATGATTACGTCCCCAGAGAATCATCATGTCTTTGATGCGCCCTGTGATATATAGTTCACCGTCTTTGATAAATCCCAGATCTCCTGTACGAAGATAAGTCTTATTTGGATTGTCGGCTAATGTCGCCCGAAAAGTAGCTTCGGTTTGCTCTTCCCTTTGATAATATCCTGTGCCAATACTTGCCCCTGCTGCCCAAATTTCGCCAATGCGATTGGCTTCGCCAGCGCCGAGCGCATCGCTTTTACACTGAGTTTTAGTTTCAGGATTGACGATAATTATTTCATCTTCCAGCCATGTATGACCACAGCTAACAACTGCTTTGGAATTAGGAGTATTTAGTGCTACTTCTATAACTTGATCTTGAGCTAAAGCAGACTTATCTAGATAAGCAATAGAGGGATATCGATCGCCATCTCCCCCTGTCATAAAACATGTTGTCTCAGCCATTCCATAACAGGGATAAAAGGCTTCTTTTTTAAATCCACAGGGTTCATATAGTTGACTAAACTTCTCTAGGGTTTCTGCCCTTATAGGTTCAGCACCAGAAAAAGCGACTGACCAATGGCTTAAATCCAGAGTAGCTCGTTGTTCGTCAGTAACTTTTTGACAAAGTAAATCGTAAGCGAAGTTGGGCCCTCCGCTAGTAGTAATTTTGTATTTAGACATTGCCTGTAGCCACAGAAAGGGTTTTTGCGCCAAAGCAATGGGAGACATAAAGATAGCAGGTAAGCCTGTGTATAGAGGCTGCATTATCCCCCCAACTAGTCCCATGTCATGAAACATCGGCAACCACATTAGAACTCTAGTTTGAGAATTATGTCTAAAGGATTGATAAATCACTTCTAAATTATGAAGAACATTACCATGAGAAATCATTACCCCTTTAGGCTGTCCTGTTGAACCAGAAGTATATTGCAAATAAGCTAAATGATCGCTGGTAATCTGAGGTTTTTGCCATCCAGAGGCTAAACTAAGATCGACTCGATCGGTAGCAAGCCAAGGTAAGGCTTTGAGTTTTAAGGCTAGATCTGGATGAGCAATTAATTGCCCTTGAACTCTGTCAGCAAATTCTTGGCTAGTTAAAACGATCGCAGCTTGACAATCTAAAATACGATCTTGATATTGAGTCAGAGATTTGATATGTTGTCGGGGATAGTCGGGAACAGCAAGAACTCCAGCATAAAGACAACCCATAAAACCAGCGAAAAATTCTAATCCAGCAGTGTAGGGATAAACTAATAAAGCGCGATCGCCTGGCTTAACTTTGGTCAATAACTGTACGGCGATCGCCCGAGCTTGCAGATCTAATTCTTGGTAGGTAAAGTTATTTGATTCATGTTCTCCATCGGCTAAAAAAGTATATGCCCTTTGATGGGGTACAATTGTCGCTCTATCAAGTAAAACATCTACTAAGGTGGAATAATTGACCATTTGTTTACTATTTTTTAA
>JBDKJC010000186.1:0-6647 GCA_039796815.1 Cyanobacteriota bacterium
ACCACGAGCGATCGCGCTTTGTCTTATTTATCCTTTAAATCGACATTTAAATCGGAAAATACAATTATTTGTCGAGTTTTTTCGGAAAAATTTTGGGGGGAATAGTATATGAGTAGAGCGATCGCTCTTCCTCTCAAAATAAGAAAAAGCGATCGCATTTATTAATTGCAATTAAATTATCTTTGTTAACCTTAAAAAGTTTTGGCTCTAGCTTATTTTGACCACCCTAGCTCTCAACTAAGAAAAAGCGATCGACGATTTATCAATTATATTTAATTGCAAATAATAAATTGATTTTGAGACTAATCACCTCCAGGTCTAACACTTGCTGCTCTATCTCCACAACGGCTTCCATCAGAAGCTAGATCATCTGGATATCGACATTGTTCATTGCTAGAACTTTCTCCTGTACATGACGTTAAGATAGCAGCTACAAATATACAGGTTAACAAACAAATAATACTTTTTCTGGTAGACATTAATTGATTTTTACAAAACATTGTTGAACATATAATATTTTGCTCAAAAAGTATTTTGTATCATCAGTAATATCAAGCACTTAAACTATTTTGTTTTGAATATATTCAGTGTAATTATTGATAAATAGGTAATAAATTAACTCAATTACTATATCTATCTATAAACTATGGTAATAGTAAGCTGGATTGAAGTACAAAACTCTAACAATACAAGCTTTGCTAGAGTTTGACTATTATTTTACCCAACCTACTAAATTTCTTAGTTTCTTGGCGAAGCCTAGCCTAGCCAAAAAACTACTTTGCTACCACGAAATTAACCAACTTATTCGGTACAACAATTACCTTTTTCACTTCCTTACCTTCAATATATTTTTGCGCAATCTCAGATTCCGTAGCATATTTTTCTAAGGCAGATTTATCTGAGCCAGCAGGAACTTGAATAGTTCCGCGAGTTCTACCCATAATCTGCACCACTAAGGTTATCTCGTCTACTACTAAAGCCGATTCATCTACTTCGCGCCATTGTTGTTTGTGGACTGATTCGCTATTGCCTAACTTACTCCATAATTCTTCAGCGATATGTGGGGCAAAAGGAGCTAGCAACAAGACTAGGGTTTCAATTCCTTCTTGATACACAGGAGAAGTTTCACACTGAGCATCTTTTAGGGCATTACTTAACTTCATTAATTCCGAGACGGCAGTATTAAACTGATAATCTCCTGTTAAGTCTTCGGTAATTTCCTTAATAGCAGTGTGAATCGCTCGACGCAATTCTTTTTCGGCTTTACTAAGCTCTGTTGATGCTGCTGTTACTTGAGCAGGATCGTAACTTGTGGCTAAAGTCCATAACCGATTTAAGAAGCGGAATTGACCTTCTACGTCGGCATCGTCCCATTCAAGGTCTTTTTCAGGAGGAGCTTTAAACATAGCAAACATCCTCGCCGTGTCTACACCATAAGTATTAATGACATCTTCGGGGGCGACACCATTATATTTAGACTTAGACATCTTTTCAAAAAAGACTTCTAGTTTATCTCCTGTTTCGGGATCTACAGGATTGTCACGATTAACTTCGGTAGAGGGAATATATTTATTAGTTTGAGGATTTTTATAAGTCAAACCCTGCACCATTCCCTGGGTGAGCAAGCGTTTAAATGGCTCGTCGAAATTGAGTAAACCGCGATCGCGCAATACTTTAGTAAAGAAGCGAGAATATAATAGGTGCAAAATAGCGTGTTCAATACCACCTACATACTGATCTACGGGCATCCAGTCGTTGACCTGCTCAGGAGCAAAAGCCGTTTCAGCGTTATTAGCATCGGTGTAGCGGAGGAAATACCAGGAGGAATCAATAAAAGTATCCATGGTATCGGTTTCCCGTTTAGCAGGCTTGCCACAGTTGGGGCAAGGCACATTAATCCAATCAGCTAACTGAGCCAAAGGAGAGCCACCCCGCCCTGATAGTTCCACGGATTCGGGCAATTTAACAGGTAAATCTTGTTCTGGTACGGGTACAGTACCGCAATCCTTACAGTGAATTACAGGAATTGGGCAACCCCAATATCTCTGACGAGAAATTAACCAATCCCGTAAACGATATTGAATACGTGCTTTGCCATAGCCTTGTTGTTCGGCATATTCGATGATCTTGGCTTTACCTTCCACGGAGGGCATTCCGTCAAACTGTTCTGAATTGGCGATCGTTCCTGGTTCAGTGTAGGCATTGGAGATGGGCGAACCAACCTTCGCCCCTACGGGGACAATTACGGTTTTAATCGGCAAACCTTTCTCGGTGGCAAATTTAAAATCCCTCACGTCATGAGCAGGAACACCCATCACTGCGCCTGTACCATATTCATAGAGAACATAGTCAGCAATTAAAATCGGTACTTCTTCACCATTAAAGGGATTAATTGCTTTGCCCCCAGTTAAAATACCCCGCTTGGGTTTATCCTCCGCAGTACGTTCAATTTCAGTCTCTCCTTTAATCTCTTCCATAAAAGCTTCTACTGCTGCTTTTTGTTCAGGAGTAGTTACTTCAGGAGTCAAAGGATGTTCAGGTGCAAGCACAATATAGGTCACGCCGTAGACAGTATCGGGACGGGTAGTAAAGACAGCAATTTTGTCGTCTCTACCGACAATGGGAAACTCTAAATAAGCCCCCACAGATTTACCAATCCAGTTAGCCTGCATAGTTTTGACTCGTTCTGGCCAACCGTCAAGCTGATCTAAATCCTGTAATAGTTTCTCTGCGTAGTCAGTAATTTTAAAGAACCACTGCTTGAGCAACTTCCGTTCCACAATTGCCCCAGAACGCCAAGAACGTCCTTCATTGTCTACCTGTTCGTTAGCCAATACAGTCTGATCGATTGGGTCCCAGTTAACCGCAGCCTCTTTTTGATAAGCCAACCCCGCAGCCAGAAATTGTAAAAATAGCCATTGCGTCCATCGATAATAGTCAGGGGAACAGGTGGCAACTTCTCGTTCCCAATCAATTGAAAGCCCCAACTGCTGAAGTTGCTGGCGCATGTGAGCTATATTTTGCCACGTCCACTCGGCAGGAGGAATCCCGCGATCGATCGCTGCATTTTCGGCAGGTAGACCAAAAGCATCCCAACCCATAGGATGTAGTACTCGATAACCCTGCATCCGCTTTAGACGAGCAATTACATCAGTAATTACATAGTTACGCACATGACCCATGTGTAGATTACCCGAAGGATAGGGAAACATAGACAAAGCATAAAATTTTGGGCGATTACCCTCCGGGTATCCTAAAGGACTAACTTCGTGTCGCGCTTCGCGATCGCTCTGCTCTAGAGTTTGATTGCTCGCCGATTTTTGCCACTGCTGTTGCCATTTTTGCTCAATTTCTGCTGCGTTGTATGGTGACTCCACAACTGGGGTTACTCCTATAAATTGCTTAAATTTAGATAACTCTTAAATAGTATAAATAAACTTGGTCTTAACGCTCCTCTCATTACTCTACTATTGAAAACTCTCAGATATCAGTTTATGGCTCAAAATATTGTTCAAATTAATTCAGAATCAGCTATTTCGGCGATCGCCAATGCTACCTCAGACAACCCGATCATCATTGATTTTGATGAAACATTACTACTTAGAAACTCAACGGCTGAATATATCAATAGTTTGCGTCCTCGTTTGCTCGGCTTTATTTTGATTATGCTCTTAAAAATAATTAGACCTTGGTGTTGGCTACCAAAAATATTTAGAGGGAATCAGACTAAAGATTGGTATTTGGTAACAATTCCTACGCTCTTGTTACCCTGGACGCTCTTATTTTGGCGGCAAAAAGCCAAAAAATTAGCTGAAAAATATAGCAATACTGAAATTATTGACGCAATAAATAGTAACACTGACGCACCTGTTATCGTAGCAAGTTTAGGCTTTAACTTTATTATTACTCCTATACTTCAATATATTCCGATGAGATATGATTCTTTAGTTGGTTGTCGATTTTGGCAGGGAGCTAGCGATCGCCAACAAGGAAAGCTTTTAATGATGCAGAAAGTATTATCTCTATCGGCAATCACTTCCGCAGTCTTAGTCACTGATTCTGAGGATGATTTAGACTTACTGCAAGTGGTTAAACAGCCTTGTTTTGTTTTATGGTCTACCGCTAAATATGTCGATCCGTTTCAAGACTTTTGGCTTGATGCTTTAGTCAAGAAATTAAAAAAACTAATCAAGGGATGAGGATCGTCAAAGCTCAAACAATATCGAATATCTATCAAGATATTAATTCCCTGGAAACTTAAATCAGCTTTTTTAAGTGTTATATCAAGTACGGATAATCACTTTAACTGAGGTTATTCCATTCCCTAATCCCCCATTTCCCAAATTCCCCATATCAAAAATATTTAACTGTTCAAGCGTACTTGATATTAGAGGGTTGCGGGAGTAGAAGCTTCTTCATCTTTAGTAGTCGGGAAAAATCGCTCTGTAATCCAAGCCGTGAGGATATGAGATAATAATCCCACTGGTCCTGCAAAAAGACAGAGAATCAAAGAATGAACCGTCCAAACTCCAGTTTTTTGTCCCTGCCAGTAAATCCAGCGACCAACAAAGAGATCTAAAACTAAAAAATGAACCCATCCCGTCGCTGCAATTCTTTCGGTAGCAAAAAATTGAGCGATATCTGTTAGCTTAGGATTGGACAGAGCCTGAGCCGATTCTGGAGTAATTGACCCTGAAAAAAGGTAGATATACAGACCCGCTAGTGCGACAAATGGCAGAAAAGATTCCATGACTTTTTGCGTAATTCCCCATTTAGGTAGGAAAATCATCAAAATCCAGAATGGAAGCACGAATAAATTGGCAAAATCGAATAGCTGAGTAATTGTCATTACAGATAGGGAATTAACGAGTTTTCTTGAAGTGATTCTAACAAACAAGATCGATAGCTTCGCCCTATAGATCGGAAATTAAAGTTAATAGCGCACACTCCCAAACCAGCCGAGGCTGCACATAACTAAGTAGATACTGCCGAGTTTTTTCCCAGGTTTCCATTAACTCTAGTTGCTGGTTTTGTTGCCAGTAATAAGATTGCAGATAATCCACCAGCCATAGTTGAGCCGAACTATCTAACTGAGTAGTAATAGCTTGTGCGAGGTTGAGAGCTTCTAAAGGAGTCTTGAGTGCTTGCTTTAACTGCTGTAATAGCTCATTGGGAATTAGCTGTAATTGCTCCCAAGCAGCGATCGCCTGTCCTGGACTTCCTTGAGCGATCGCTATTAGCTCGGGATGCTCTAAAATAGCAGCGTAATTATTAGCTTTAAGAACAGTGCTTAAATCTTGTGAGCAAAGGCGATTAAACTGAATTCGCTGACAGCGAGATACTAAAGTAGTCAACAAAGAGTCGGTATCAGGAGCAATCAGAATTATCGTGGCGTTTCCTGGTTCTTCTAAGGTTTTTAATAAAGCATTAGCTGGTGCTTCTGCCATAGTTTGAGCATCTTCAATAATGACAACCTGTCTCGTAGCTTCTAGTACAGGACGATTGAGAAACTGGGCGATCTGGCGAATCTGTTCAATCCGAATTTTGGGTGGTGTTTTATACTGCAAGCCTTGTTCGGTAGCTTGAGCAATAGTGTATAATTCTCCTCCCTTGAGGAAAGTAGGTTCTACCCAAAGTAAGTCTGGATGATTCCCCGTCTGTAACTTTCTACTGGCGAGGTGTTGTTTTTCTGGAGATAAACCATTAGTTAGTAGCAGCTGAGTGAAGTTTTTGACCGCCATAGTCCGTCCAATACCCGACGAACCGCAAAAAAGATAAGCTGGTACAATTCGGTTAAGAGCGATCGCCTGGAGCAACAATTCAACTGCTTTTGATTGACCTAACAGGTTCAAAAAAGGGTTCATTCTGTTTCATCATCAATCATGGCAGGATCGATAAGGGTAATATCAAAAGGATCGTCGGGGGGAATAGTCGGAAAAATATCATATTCTCGATATTCATACACGGCTTCGACTTGGGGACCAAAAACAACTCTATCCCCAGGTTTTAAATCGTGAAACCTAACTTTCTTCCCATTGATCAATAAACCATTAACGCTATTTTTTCCTTCTGAGTCACCATCGATAATTCGATAGTAATAATGATCTTCTTCTTGTCTTCTGACTAAGGTGGCATGATGACGTGACACAAACTGAGATTGCAGCAGAATATTACACTGGGCGCTTCTCCCCATAGAGTAAATTTGATCCTGAAGACGAACTTCGCGATGACCTTTGCCATCGGTAACAATCAAAATGTGTTCTTCACGGTGTTTTACAGGTCTTGCAGTCATGAGTAGTGTTTAAAATTCCCAAGTCAGTCTATTGTTGTAACTAGTTTTATCTATCTAATTAACTATCGAAATAGATGGGATGCCATAAAAATAGTAACCAACAGCTAAACTCAAATCTTTGCTAATTCGCCATCAACAATTCTCGGGATTACTGACCAACATTATGACTTTAAATCAGTAGCACAGCTTAATCAAAATAAAATAAGGTAACAATTTTTCTTTGTTCCTCAGCCTCTCGACAAGTTTTTAAGAGAGTGTCGCTATCATGAAAAGCAAAGCAAATTAACTGTTGACAACGAGAAATAATTTCGCTGTTACACATTGCACTGGCTTCCCCTAAAGACATATGATCGTT